>DATAGF010000199.1:0-5608 GCA_036257075.1 Miltoncostaeaceae bacterium | reverse complement strand
TGGTTCTGCGCCTCGCAGTTCCACCCCGAGTTCAAGAGCCGGCCGACCCGGCCGCAGCCGCTCTTCCGCGAGTTCGTCGGGGCGGCGGCCGAGCGCGCCAGGACGCACGCGGCCCCCGAGCGCGAGCCCGCGCGCCTGGGCGGGTGACGCCCGAGGAGCTCGCCGGGCTCCACCCGGCGGCACGGCTGATGACGCGGCTCTGCGAGGTCCCCTCGCCGTCGCGCGACGAGGCCGCGGTGGCCGAGCTGGTTCGGGCGGAGCTGCGCGCGCTCGGCGCGGAGGTCAGCGAGGACGGCGCGGCGGCGGCGATCGGGGCCGGCTGCGGCAACATCGTGGGGCGCTTTCCCGCCACAGCTCCCGGCGGGACGCCGATCGCCCTCCTCGCCCACCTGGACACCGTCCCGGTGACCGGCCCGATCGAGGTGAAGCTCGTGGACGGCCACCTCAGGAACGCCCACCCGACGATCCTGGGGGGCGACGACAAGGCCGCCGTCGCCGTGATGATCGAGGCCATGCGCCGGGTGCGCGACGAGGGCCTGCCCCACGCCGGGGTCGAGCTGGTGTTCACCCCGTGCGAGGAGATCGGCCTGCGCGGCGCGGCGGCCCTCGACGCGTCCGCGCTCGTCGCCGGGATGGGGTTCGTCTTCGACCACACCGGCCCGGTGGGCCACCTGGTGGCGTCGGCGCCGTCGCTGCACAAGATCCAGGCGACCTTCATCGGCCGGGCCGCCCACGCGGGCATCGCGCCGGAGGCCGGCCGCAGCGCGATCGAGGCCGCCGCCCGCGCGATCGGGCGGATGCCGCTGGGCCGCATCGACCAGGAGACCACGGCCAACGTCGGCACGATCGAGGGCGGCACGGCGACCAACGTCGTGGCCGAGCGGTGCGAGATCCTGGCCGAGACCCGCAGCCGCGACGAGCAGGCCCTCGCCGTGCAGTTGACCGCCATGCTCGACGCCCTCACCTGGGCGGCGAGCGAGTGCGAGGTCGATCTCGAGACCCGGGTGGACCGGGAGTTCACCGCCTACCGGCTGACCGAGGACGATCCCCAGGTCCGGATGGCCCTCGAGGTGCTGATCTCCCTCGGCCACCGGCCCCAGCTGGTCGCGAGCGGCGGCGGCTCCGACGTCAACGCCCTCATCCACAACGGCTTCCCCGCCGTGAACCTCTGCAACGGGATGGTCGACGTCCACACCCCGGACGAGCGCATCGCGCTCGCGAGCCTCGAGGCGATGTTCGATGTGACCCTGGGGCTCGTCGACGCTGCGCGCCGGGCGTGACCGAGGGGGCGCGGGACCGCCTCGGGCCGCCCATCGAGACGACCCCGATCTACCAGGGGAAGCTCGTCAGCCTGCGCTCCTCCCGGTACAGGCGCCCCGACGGCACGGTGGTGACGCGCGAGGTCATCGACCATCCGGGCGCCGTGGTGATCGTGCCGGTGGAGGACGACCACGTCCTCCTCGTGCGCCAGCCCCGCGAGGCGGTCGAGGAGCTCACCCTCGAGCTGCCGGCCGGCACGCTCGACCACCCCGGCGAGCACCCCCTCGACTGCGCCCGCCGCGAGCTCGCCGAGGAGGTCGGCCGCGCCGCCTCCGACTGGCGCGAGCTGGGCGGCTTCTACACCGCCCCCGCCATCCTGACCGAGTTCATGCACTGCTTCCTCGCCACCGGCCTGACAGCGGTGTCGGGGGCCGCGGCGGACGAGGACGAGCTCATCGAGGTGGTCCCCTGGCCCCTCGATGACCTCCCCCGGGCCATCGACGAGGTCCGCGACGCCAAGACGCTGGTCGGCCTCCTCCGGCTCGAGCGGGAGCTGCGCCCCCCCCGCTGAGCCGGCCGGCCCGGCCCTCGCCATGTGGGCAGTCCTTGGCCACTTGGCCGATGCGTCGTGTGCCACTTGGCCGCGACGGCGTTGGCCAATTGGCACAACGCGATCGGCCAAGTGGCACGGAGGACGCGCCGGGCGCCGTCCGGGAGCGGCGATAGCGTCAGCCGCCGATGTCCTCGGCTCACGGCTACCCGCGGTGGCAGACGGCGCCGCCGACCTCGCCCCACGTCGAGGCCCAGAAGGCGGCCCGCGACCGCCGGGCGCCGCGCGATCCGCTGGCGGCCGACCCGGGGGCGCGGAGGGTCTATCGGCTCCGGCCCCCGGCCGCTCGGAGCGAGGTGTCCGAGCGGCTGCGCGCGATGCTCGACGAGGAGCAGCTCGCGGCGGTCGAGGGGGCGTCCGGCCGGACACTGGTGCTCGCGTCGGCGGGCTCGGGGAAGACGCGGACGATCGTGGCGACCCTCGCCCACCTGGTGGAGACCGGGACGCGGCCCGAGGCAGTGATGCTGGTCACCTTCACGCGCCGCGCGGCGCGCCAGATGGTGGACCGCGCGGCGCGGCTCAGCGGCGCAGACCTGAGCGCCGTGACGGCGGGGACCTTCCACGCCGTCTGCCGCCGGCTGCTGCACCGCTACGGCCCCCTGGTCGGCGTCCCGGCGGCGTTCACGATCCTCGACGGCGAGGACCAGGCCGAGCTGGCGGCGATGGCCCGCGAGGCGGTCCTGGCCGGGCGCGAGGCGCGGCCGGCGCTGCCGAAGCCCTCCGCCATCGTGGGTTTCGCCGCGCTGGCGGCGGAGTCGGGGCGCTCGCTCGAGGACGTCGTGCTGGAGCGCAACCCCCGCCTGGGCGACCGGCTCGACGACCTGAGCGCGATCGCCGAGGGCTACGCCGAGCGCAAGCGGGCGATGGCGGCGCTCGACTACGCCGACCTGCTCGTCCTCGCGGCCCGGCTGGTCGAGGAGCAGCCCCGGGTGCGGCGGCGCCTGGCCGAGGTCCATCGCTGGGTGCTGGTCGACGAGCTCCACGACGTGAACCCGGTCCAGGCGCGCCTGGTGGAGGCGCTCGCGGCGGAGGGGTCCAACCTGGTGGCCGTGGCCGACCCCGACCAGTCGATCTACGCCTGGCGGGGCGCCGACCCGGAGGTCGTCCGCCGCTTCGCCGACGCGCCTGGGACCCGGATCTTCCCACTGCAGACGAACTACCGCTCGACGCCCGAGGTCGTCGCGCTGGCCCAGGCGACGCTCCCAGCGGGCAACCCCTACGGCAAGGAGCTGAGGGCGTACCGGCCGGCGTCGGGGACGCCGCCGGTCGTCGCCCACCTCGCCTCGGTGCAGGACGAGGCGGCCTTCGTCACCCAGCGCATCGCCGACCTGGTCACCGAGGGGCGCGAGCCCGGCGAGATCGCGGTGCTGTACCGCGCCCACCACCACTCGGTCGAGCTCCAGCTCGCGCTGGCCGAGGCCGGCGTCGAGTTCGAGCTCTTCTCGGGCGCCCGCTTCGTCGAGAGCGCCCACGTGAAGGACGTGCTCGCCTTCTGCCGCCTGCGCCACAACCCGCGCGACGAGCTGGCCTGGCACCGGGCCCTGCGGCTCTTCGAGCGGGTGGGGCAGGGGACGGCCGCCCGCGTGTGGGCGGAGATCGGCGCGGCGCCCGACCCGCTCGCGGCCGCCGCCGCGCTCCGGCCCGACGGGCCGGCGGCCGCCGGGCTGGCGCGTTTCGCGGCCGCCGCGCGCGAGGTCGCCGCGCTGAGCCGCCCCGAGGAGATCGTCCTGAGCGTCGCCCGCGCTGACTGGTACCGCGACCACCTCCAGCAGACCTTCTCCAACTGGCGCGACCGCGAGGGCGACCTGGCGCGGCTGGCCGAGATCGCGGCCCGGGCCCGCGACCTGGACGCCTTCCTGGGCGACCTCCAGCTCGCCGAGCGGGTCGAGGCCGACGAGGACGTGTCCGGGCCGGCGCGTAGGGTGGCGCTCTCGACCATCCACCAGGCCAAGGGCCTCGAGTGGCCGGTGGTGTTCGTCCTGCAGGTCGAGCCCGGCTCGTTCCCCTCCGGCTGGGCGGTCAGCGAGGGCAACCTCGACGAGGAGGAGCGCCTCTTCTACGTGGCCGTCACCCGCGCGGCGGACGACCTCTACCTCTGCCGGCCGATCGCCGCGCGGCGCGCGTGGGACACGGGAGCCGACGCGGTCGTGCTCAATTCGGGCCAGGGCTTCCTCGACCGCGACCTCGCCGGGCTGGTCGAGGAGTGGTCGGTCCGGTGACCTCCTGACAGGATGAGCGGGTCGTGGCACGGGACGCATCACCGACGGGCGTGACCACCGAGGGCGGCCGGCTCGTGGCCGAGGCGCTGGCGGCCGCGCTGTACGACGTCGCCGAGGCGCTGCGCACCGACGCGGCCGAGGCCCCGCCGCAACCGGCGCGGCGCGGCGACGGGAACCGGGTGGGCGAGCGCGCCGGGCGGTCCCTGGGATCCATGTCCACGCGGGCCATGTCCGAGGCGGCCGCGGCCATCGCGGCGGCCGTCGTGCCGGCGATCGTCGAGCGCATCGACGTCAACGCCCTGCTCGCGAAGGTCGACGTCGACGCCCTGGTGTCGCGGATCGACGTGAACCGGATCCTCGACACGGTCGACGTCGACGAGCTGGTGGGGCGGGTCGACATGGCGGCCCTCGCGCGCGAGGCGCTGGAGGGGATCGACCTCGGCGAGATCATCCAGGACTCGACCGCCAGCATCGCCACGGACACGCTCGAGGCGATCCGGATCCAGGCGATGCGGGCCGACGGCCTGCTCGCGCGCATCGTGGACCTGCCGCTGAGGCGCAGGGGGCGACAAACCGCGCTTGCGCCTCGGGGGCGGGCCCGGTGAGGCCGCACACGCCGCTGGCCCAGGGGCTCCAGGGCCATCGCGCCGGCCTCGTCTCACGGCTGGCAGCGCTTGCCATCGACGCCGTCGTCCTCGCGCTGATCGGCATCCTGGCCCTGCTCATCGTCGCAGGCGTCCGCGCGCTCTTCACCGGGGAGCTCGAGGTCGAGATCTCATCGGACGCCCTGCGCGGGCCCCTCGCGACGCTCCTGGTGCTCGCCTACTTCGGCTACGGCTGGGGCCTCAACGGCCGCACGCCGGGCAAGGTTGCGCTCGGGCTCCGCGTCGTGCGTCAGGACGGCTCGGACCTGCCAGGGTTGCGCGGCCTGGTCCGCGCCGCGCTCTACCTGGTCTTCCTGCCCGGCATCCTGTGGTCGGCGGTGAGCCGCAAGAACGCATCCCTGCAGGACCTCGTGCTGCGAACCGCGGTCATCTACGACTGGGGGCCGGCCGCGGGAGGCGCCGCGACGCCGCGCGACACGACCGAGTGATCGTCTCGCCCCGGCCCGGCGGGCTGCTGCTCGTCCGCCAGGTCGACCACCAGGACCAGTGCGGGCTCATGGCCGACGCCTGGGGCAACGAGCGCTTCGGCCGCCCGGAGCCCTACGGGCCGATCGCGCTCGCCGCCCGGGTCCACGACGAGGGCTGGCGCGCCTGGGAGCGGGCCCCGGGGGTCGGGCCCGACGGGGCCCCGGTCAACTTCTCGGCGATCGACCGGCCGACCCACGTCGCCCTCTACCGCGAGGGCATCGCCGCGGCCGCCGCCCGCGAGCCGCGGGCGGGACTGCTCGTGAGCCTGCACGGCCAGGGGCTCTACGAGGGCCGGCGCGGCCTCGACCCGGGGCCGGCCACGCCGCGCGCCGAGCGCGAGCCCGAGGTGCGGGCGTTCCTCGCCGAGCAGGACGACGTCCAGGAGG
>DATAGF010000190.1:0-9917 GCA_036257075.1 Miltoncostaeaceae bacterium | reverse complement strand
CGGCGACGCCGGCGGGACGGGCCTCGCGCCCGACCTGCGGGCGCGGCTGGTCGCCAACGCCGGGACCGTCTTCGGCAAGGAGCGAGCGCGCGTTGCCGCCTGGCGCCCCGAGGACGCGGCGCTTGCCGCAGTGGCGGTGCCGGTGGAGCTGCTCGTCGGCGAGGAGAGCCTGCCCTTCTTCGCCGAGATGGCCGCCTGGCTCGCTGGCCGCCTGGGCGCCGAGGTTCGCGCCGCCCCGGGCACCCACACGCCCTATGTGGACCGCCCACGCGAGCTCGCGGGGGCGATCCGGCCCTTCCTCAGGCGGGTCTCCCGCTAGGCGGCGACCACCCGGTCGCGGCCCGACTCCTTCGCGTCGTAGAGCGCCGCGTCGGCGCGCTGGAAGACCTCTTCGGGCTCGCCGTCCGAGGGCCGCAGCTCGGTGACCCCGATCGACGCCGTGACGCCCCGCCGGCCGCCGATGGGCGCCTCGGCGATGGCGGCGCGAAGGCGCTCGGCGGCGGCGCGGCCGCCGTCGAGGCGCGTCTCGGGCATGAGCCAGGCCAGCTCCTCGCCGCCGGTGCGGCCCACGACGTCGCCGCGCCGGGCGTGGCGGCGCAGGAGGTCGCCGATCGCCGCCAGCGCGACGTCGCCGGCCCGGTGCCCCAGCGTGTCGTTGAGCGCCTTGAAGCGGTCGAGGTCGATGACCGCGAGGGCCAGCGGCCGGCGCTCCCGGACGGCATCGGCGAACGCCTCCGAGAGGGCGACGTGGAAGGTCGCGTGGTTGACGAGGCCGGTGAGGGCGTCCGTGGTCGCCTGCTCCACCAGGCGGGCGCGGGTCTCGGCGTTGGCCACCGCCAGGCGCACGAGCTGGGCGAAGCGCTCCACCCGCTCGGCGGCTCCCCAGGGGGCGTCGGCGGGCACGCGGAAGAACGCCGCCACGGCGCCCCACAGGCGGCCGTGGACGCGGATCGGCGCCGAGATGACGTGCGGGGGGCCCGCGCCACCGGCGGGCGGTCCGGGGCGCCGCCAGACCCCCACCTCCTCCTCGACCCCGTCGTCGCGGTAGCGCACGACCCTCCCGCCCGCCGCCTCCAGCAGGCGCGCCATCTCGCGGGCGACGAGCGGGTAGAGGCCCGCGCCGTCGGGCTCGGAGGCGACGGCCTCCGTGACCCGGTGCAGCGCGGCGTGCTCGGCGTCGGCCAGGGCGCGCTCGGTGACGTCGCGGGTGGCGATCTGCAGCTCGACCACCTCGCCGTCGGCGTCGCGCACGGCGCGGAGGGTGGACTCCAGCATCACCCAGCCGCCTCCCCGGCGCCGGCCGCGATAGGTGAGCGTCTCGCCGTCGAGGCCCCAGCTCAGCCGCTCGCGGCTCTCGCGCCAGACCGGCAGGTCATCCGGGTGCGCGAGCTCCCAGGCGGGGCAGCCGATCAGCTCGTCCGGCGCGAAGCCGGTGATCTGCAGGGCGGCCGGCGAGACGTAGGTCATGTTCCCGTCGGCGTCCGCCCGCACGATCATCTCGGCCGCGCTCTCGGCGAGGAGCAGGAACTGGGCCTCCGCGCGGTCGCGGGGCCGGTGGCCGGGGTCGCTGGTCGTCATCTCCCCCTCCCCTCGGCATCCCGGGGCCGGACCTTGAGCCCCGGCGCACCCGGGGCGGCCGTCGGTCAGGCCGGCGGGGCGGCGACGCGCTCGACGAGCTGCCGCGCCTCGGGGTCGTTGGCGAGGCGGGCGATCATCGCCACGCGCACCCTCACGGCGGTCCCGAGCGGGTCGTCGCGGCGGCCCAGGTCGCGGAGGGCGGCCGCGGGCGTGGCCCGGGCCCCGTCGTCGGCCGTCGTCGCCACGGCGACGTCGAGCAGGAGGAGGAGGGCGTCGTCGGGCGGCCGCGGCCCGGGGAACTCCCGCACCACCGGTGGAAGCCCCGCCAGGGCAGCCGTCATCTCGGTGAAGCCGGCGTGGGCCACCAGGCGCGCGAGCGGCTCGTGGCCGGCCCGCCGCAGCGCCCGGGCCGCCTCGAGCGCCGGCAGGCCCTGGCCGAGCGCGGCCCCGACGTCGTGGAGCCAGGCGCCGGCCAGGAGGCGGCCGCGGGGGGCTCGCTCGAGGCGGCGCGCCCGCGCGAGGCGCGCGGCCTGCTGCGCGACCCCGCGCGTGCGCTGATAGCCGCCGGGAGACAGGAGGGCGACGGCCACGTCGTGCGCCGCCGCCGGCTCGGCGGCGCGGCGCCACAGGGCCGGCGTGGGCTCGGGGGCCTCCCTCAGGAGCGGCCCCGCTCGACGATCGCGAGGACTCGTCCGCCCACGCGCGCGAGGCGCACGGACGCCTCGAAGCAGCGGGAGAGCGGCTCCTCCCGGAGCACCTCCCCGGCGGCGCCCGAGGCCACGGCCGCCCCGCGCCGCAGCAGCAGCGCGTGTGTCGTCGACCCGGCCAGCTCCTCGAGGTGGTGGCCCACCTGCACGACGGCGAGCTCCGGGTGGGAGGCGGCCAGGGCGTCCAGGCGGTCGAGGAATGCCTCCCGTGCGGGCAGGTCGAGACCTGCCGTGGGCTCGTCGAGCAGGAGCAGCCGCGGGCGCGGCATCAGGGCGCGCGCCAGCAGGACCCGCTGCTGCTCGCCCCGCGAGAGGGTCGCGACGCGGCGCTCGGCGAGGGGCCCGCAGCCCATCTGCTCCAGCAGGGCTCGGGCCCGGGGCCGGGCGGCCGCGCGGCCGTCGGCCAGGGGCACGATCGAGGCGGCGGCGCCGGTCATGACCGCCTCCACGGCCGTCATCCGAGGGCGGAACGCGGCCGCGACCCGGGCGTCCACCGCCCCGATTCCGGCGCGGAGCGCACGCACGTCGGTGGCGCCGAGCGTCCTCCCGAGCACGCGGGCGGTGCCCTCGCTGGGGAACACGGTGCCGCCGGCCACCGCCAGGAGGGTGGTCTTCCCCGCCCCGTTGGGGCCCACCACCGCCCAGCGCTCCCCGGGCAGCACGCGCCAGTCGACCCGGTCGAGCAGGACCGCCCGGCCCCCGCCGGGGCGCGCGCGCCAGACGCGCACGCCCGCGAGGTCGATGGCGGGCGGCGCGGCCGCCGGCGGCGCGTCGCTAGCCGAGGAAGAGCGCGCGGGCGTCGTCGACGACGCGGTCGCCCTCCACGTCGGCCCGCGCCCGCTCCTCGGCGGGCACCTCGGGCTCGGGGTCCGCCGACAGGCGGCGCGGCAGGGGTCCGCCCACCAGCGCCTCGGCCGAGGTCCACCAGCGCTCCGGGATCTCGTCCTCGAGCTCGGCGTCGAGCATCTCCGCGAGGAGCATCGTCCAGGCGCGCGGCACCACCTCGTAGGTGTAGCCCCCGCCGCCGAGCGCCACCCAGCGCCCGCCCGCCGCCTCACGGGCGAGCTGGTGCAGGGAGCGGTAGGCGCGCGGGAAGGCGGCCAGCGTGACCTGGAGGTGGGCCAGGGGGTCGGCGTGGTGCGGGTCGGCCCCGTCCTGGGTGACGATGACGTCGGGCCGGAACTCGAGCACCGCGGGGGCGACGACCTCCTCGATGGCGCGCAGATAGGGCCGGTCGCCCGAGAACGGCGGCAGCGGCACGTTCAGGGACGTGCCCTCCGCCTCGCCGATCCCCCGCTCCGCCATGCCCCCGGTGCCGGGGAAGAGGTAGCGCCCGGTCTCGTGGACCGAGCACGTCAGCACGCGCGGCTCCTCGAAGAAGATCCACTGGGTGCCGTCGCCATGGTGGACGTCGATGTCGATGTAGGCGACGCGCTCGGCGCCCGCGTCGAGCAGCGCCTGGATCGCCACCGCGGTGTCGTTGTAGACGCAGAAGCCGGAGGCCCGGTTGGCCAGCGCGTGGTGCAGGCCGCCGCCGGCGAAGAACGCCTGGTCGGCGCCGCCCTCCCAGACCGCCATGCTCGCCGCGATCGAGGCGCCGCAGACCGCGGCGGCGGCATCGTGCATGCCGGCGAAGGCCGGCGTGTCCCCGCCGGCAGCCAGGCCCCACTGGGCCGCCTCCCACGCCGCGGCCATCGCCGGGTTCTCGCTGTAGCGGCGGACGGCGGCCACGTAGGCCGGCGCGTGGACGCGCTCGATCACGTCGTCGGGCACCGCCTCGGAGATCACCGCCTCCACGCCGTCGCGCGCGGGCAGCCCGTAGGCGTCCATGAGGTCGACGGCGAGCCGGCGGCGCATCGGCTGCATCGGATGGTCGGCCCCGAGGTCGTAGCTGGGGCCCTCCGCGGGCTGGACGAAGGCGGTCCGGGTCACGCGCGAACGCTAGCCCATGCGGGGTCGCGGCGACCGCGTGACTCGGCGGGCGGGCTGGGGGAGGATGGGCGCGCCACGCGATCCCGGAGGTGAACGATGCGCGGCCTGATGATGGACGGGTCCCTGACCCTGGCGGCCATCCTCCGGCGCGCCGAGACCGTCTTCCCCGGCCGTGAGGTCGTGACCCGCGGCTTCGATGGGCCCCCGCGCCGGGCCGGTTATGCGGACATCGCATCGCGGGCGCGCCGGCTCGCGGCCGGGCTTCAGGAGCTGGGGATCCGGCCCGGCGACCGGGTCGCGACGCTCTGCATGAATCACGCCCGCCACCTCGAGGCGTACTTCGGCGTCCCGGCCATGGGCGCGATCCTCCACACGATGAACCCGCGGCTGCACCCGGACGACCTGGCCCTGATCGTGGGCGACGCCGGCGACCGGGCGGTCGTCGTCGACGAGGGGCTGCTGCCGGTGGTGGAGGCGCTGCGCGAACGGGTCGATCCGGGGACCGTGATCGTCGCCGGCGACGCCCCGCCCCCCGAGGGGACGCTGGCCTTCGACGACCTCCTGGGCGACGACCCGGGCGAGGACGGCCTCCCCGAGCCCGGCGAATGGGACGCGGCGTTCCTCTGCTACACGTCCGGCACCACAGGTGCGCCCAAGGGGGTCCTCTACTCCCACCGGGCGCTGGTCCTCCACAGCCTGGTGTGCGGCCTGCCCGACGTGCTCGACGTCCGCGAGGCCGACACCGTGATGCCCGTGGTGCCCATGTTCCACGTCAACGCGTGGGGGCTCCCCTTCACCTGCGCGATGGCCGGCGCCCGCCAGGTCCTTCCGGGGCCGCGCCTCGACGCGGCCAGCCTGCTGGCGGCGATCGCGGAGGAGGGCGTCACGGTGACCGCCGGCGTCCCGACGGTCTGGCTCGCGCTGCTCGCGGCCCTCGACGCCGACCCCGGCGCGCATGACGTCTCCACGCTCCGCTGCGTGATCATCGGCGGCTCGGCGGTCCCGAGGGCGCTGATGGAGGGGCTGGAGCGCCGCCACGGGATCCCGATGCTGCACGCCTGGGGCATGACCGAGATGACGCCGGTCGGCACCGTCAGCCGGCTGCCGCCCGACTGCGCGGCCGACCCCGAGGAGGAGCGCTACCGCATCCGCGAGGCCCAGGGGCGTCCGGTCCCCTTCGTCGAGATCCGCTCGCGCGGCGACAAGGGTCTCGTCCCCATGGACGGCGCCGCCATGGGCGAGCTCGAGGTGCGGGGCCCCGCGGTCGCGGCCCAGTACTTCGGCCACGACGGCCCCGACGACCGCTTCACCGGGGACGGCTGGTTCCGCACCGGCGACATCGTCACGATCGACGAGCGCCAGAACGTCCGCATCACCGACCGGGAGAAGGACCTCGTCAAGTCCGGCGGCGAGTGGATCAGCTCGGTCGCCCTCGAGAACACCCTCATGGGCCACCCGGACGTCGCCGAGGCCGCCGTCATCGCCGTCCCCGACCCCAAGTGGGGCGAACGCCCCCTGGCCGTCGTCGTCCCGCGCGGCGGCGCCTCCCCCACCCCCGAGGAGCTCGTCGACCACCTGCGGCCCTCGTTCCCCTCCTGGTGCCTCCCCGACGCCGTCGAGTTCGTCGACGCCATCCCCCGCACCGCCACGGGCAAATTCAAGAAGGCCGACCTCCGGGCCCGCTTCGCCAGCCCCCAGCCGGGCTGATCCGAGCGGCGGTCAATAGGACGGGTCCGCAGGGCCCGCTCCGGCCCGGCCGTGGCCATTTGGCACTCCACCACGTGGCCAATTGGCACACCGCGCCACGGCCAAGTGGCACCGCCCCACCCCGACCCACCCGCCTCAGGCCGAGGCGACCACTGTCCAGGGGAGCATCCGCCGCGCCGTGACGAGGCCCGCGACGACGTAGGGGTCGCCCTCGGCGAAGCGATCCGCCTCGGCCGGATCGTCGCCAGCCAACACGAAGGCCGCTCCGGTCGGGGGCTGGCCGAGGGCGCCGGCCATCGTCATGCGGCCCGAATCGATCCACTCGGCGATGCGGCCGAGGTGGGCCTCGCGGTGGGGGGCCCGCCGCTCGACGATGTCCTCCACGTAGTCGTAGAGGAGGAGCAGGTGGGGGCCGGTCACCGGGGCCTCAGGCGCTCGAGGGTGACCGTGTAGTCGGTGTTTCCCCGGCGGGCGAAGACGTTCACGAAGTGGCGCCCGTTCTTCTTGGCCTGGTAGACGATCGTCTTCCTCTTGCGCGCTCCGCCGATGTAGCGGATCAGGTTGCGCCGGTAGGTCGGGCGCTGGGTGCCCACCGTCGTCGTCCCGGGCCGCCAGAGGTAGAGGTCCGCGACGCCGCGGCGGTAGTGGAGCTTGATCCTCACCCGCTCGCCGCGCTGCATCGTCAGCGCGTAGACGTCGTCGGAGTCCTCGTAGCGGTCGATGGTGGCCTCGACCGTCGCGCGCTGACCGAGCTGGGCCAGGCGCTGCGAGCTGGTCAGCCACTTGATGTCGTCGTTGACCTCGGATTCGTCGTCTGCGGGCGCCGTCAGCGTGACCGCCGCCCGCGGGTTGATCACGCCGTAGCCGGACGCAAGGTCCCGCCCGCCGGGCGCCACGTCGTCGGCGGTGTTCTTGATCTGGCGCACGACCTGGTAGGGGCTGAGCGCGTTGCCGTTGCTCGCCATGACCAGGGCCGCGACCCCCGACACGTACGCGGCCGACATCGAGGTGCCGTCCTTGAGCGCGTAGCCCGGGCGCACGACGCGCTCGGTGACGCGCCTGGGCACGCTGGAGAGCACGTTCACGCCCGGCGCGATGACGTCGACCGACCGATTGCGGTTGGAGAACGCCGCCACGCCGTTGGGGCGGGGGCAGTCGGTCGTGACCTGGGCGTCGCACTGGGCGCCCACGCCGAGCACGCGCCGGTAGGCGGCCGGGTAGTTGAGGGTGTTGCGGTAGTCGTTGCCGACGGAGGCGACGATCACGGCGCCCTGGCGCGTGGCCCAGAGGATCGCCTCCTGGAACGCGCGCGCCTCCCCCTCCCCGCCCGCCGAGATGTTCACGACCTTGGCGCCGTTGCGCACGGCGTGCCGGATCCCCTTGATCATGGTCAGGTCGCTGCTCTCTCCGAAGCGATTGGCGATCTGGACCGGAATCACCTGGGCCGTCGGGCCGAGGGCCGGCGCCACGCCGACGATCCCGACGCCGTTGGCCGGCGCCGCCGCGATCCCCGCCACGTGGGTGCCGTGCCCGGAGTCGCCGCCGTCCGAGGCGTCGCTCGAGCCGCGCAGCGTGCTCCGGCCGGCGACCAGGGGGCTCGAGGGCCCGGCCCACTCCTCGTGGGTGGCGTCGACGCCGCTGTCCAGGATCGCGATGCGCGGGCGCGCGGGGAGCGTCGTCAGGTCCGTGCCCCACACCGGCCGCCCGGACAGCAGCGTCCACTGTCCGTCGGGCGTGAAGAGCGGGTCGGTGAAGGCCGGGGGCGGGCCCAGCGGCGCCGGCGGGGCGGGGCGAGGGCGCTCCGCGGCTCGGCGCGCCAGGGACCACTCGGCGCTCTGGACCTCGGGCCGCGCCAGCGCCCGGTCGCGCGCGCGAGGCGGATCGTCGGGCGTCAGGCTCCACACGCCGGCCTCGGGCAGCACCGGGACGATCGCCCCGATGTCCCCCAGCCGCGCGCCGGCCTCGTCGCGCCGTGGGGTGTCGGCGAAGGTGACCAGCAGCCGCTGGGGCCCCGCGGGGGTGCGGCCGAAGCCGGCCCCGGCCTCGGCGGCCACCGCGCCGCCCGGCCCCCCGGCGTCGAGCGGGTCGTTCTTCGCCGGCCCCGCCGCGGCGGCCGGCAGCGCGCCGGCCGCCAGCGCGGCCGCCGCGAGGCCGGCGACGGCCGTCGCTCGCAGGGTCCTAGACATGCCTCGTCGTTATCGGCATGCGGCGGTCGCGACCGAAGGCGCGCGGCGTGATCTTGATCCCCACGGGCCCCTGGCGGCGCTTGTACTCGGCGCGATCCACCATCCTCACGACCTCGGCCACGAGTAGCTCCGGGTGGCCCCGCCGCACCAGATCGTCGGGCTCCAGCCCCTGCTCGACGTATCCCTCGAGGATCGCGTCCAGGACGTCATAGGGTGGGAGGCTGTCCGTGTCGAGTTGCCCGGGTCGCAGCTCGGCGGTCGGCGGCCGGGCGATCGTCGCCTCGGGCACGACCTCGCGCCCCTCGGAGGCGTTGCGCCAGCGGGCCAGGCGGTAGACCCAGGTCTTGGAGAGGTCGCGGAGCGGGGCGAAGCCGCCCACCATGTCGCCGTAGAGGGTGCTGTAGCCGACGGAGATCTCGCTCTTGTTGCCGGTCGCCAGCACCAGCGGGCCCAATTTGTTGGAGAGCGCCATCAGCAGCGTGCCGCGCGCTCGGGCCTGGATGTTCTCCTCGGTCTTGTCCGGCTCGCGGCCCGCGAAGGGCTGGGCGAGGACCTCCTCGAAGGCGTCGACCACCGGGGCGATCGGCAGCTGGATCAGGCGGATGGCCAGCGACTCGGCCAGCGCCTCCGCGCCCTCCAGGCTCTCGGGCGAGGAGAGCTCCGAGGGCATCGTCACGCCGGTCACCGCGTCCGGGCCGAGCGCGTCGGCGGCCAGGGCGGCCGTGAGCGCCGAGTCGATCCCGCCCGACAGGCCGATGAGGACGCCGGGGAAGCGGTTCTTGCCAACGTAGTCGCGCAGCCCGGTCCGCAGCGCCGCCCAGACCTCGGGCTCGTCGCGCAGGGCCGGAGCCACGTCGCCGCCCGGGCCCAGGGGCGCCGGGGCGCCGCCGTTCCCGGCCACCGACGGCACCGAGAGCGTGGTCACCTGCCCGTCGGCCGTCGTCGGGAGCCGCCGGGCGAGCGGCTCCCTGAGGCGCCGCCGCGCCGAAAGGCCGAGGTCGACGTCGGCCACGAGCAGGTGCTCGTCGAACTGCGGGGCGCGGGCCACGAGCTCTCCGGCCGCGTCGAAGACCGCCGAGCGCCCGTCGAAGACGAGCTCGTCCTGACCGCCCACCAGGTTGCAGAAGGCGAGCGCGGCCGCGCAGTCGTCGGCCCGGGTGGCGAGCATCTGCTCGCGCCGGTCGCCTTTGCCGCGGTGGTAGGGCGAGGCGCTGATGCAGCAGACGAGGTCGACGTGGGCCGCCGCGAGATCGGAGGCGACCGGGCTCGGGTACCAGATGTCCTCGCAGATGCAGATTCCGATGCGGGCGCCGAGCGCCTCGAGGACCATGGGCTGCTCGCCCGCGCGGAAGTAGCGCGCCTCGTCGAAGACCCCGTAGTTCGGCAGGAAGCGCTTGCGGTAGACGGCCTGCACCCGTCCCTCCGCCACGACCGCCGCGGAGTTGTGGCAGTCGCCGTCCCACTCGGGGAAGCCGATCACGGCGAGGCCGCGGCGGACCCCCGCCGCCACGTCATCGAGCGCCTCGCGGCAAGCCGCGGCGAAGGCCGGCCGCAGCAGCAGGTCCTCCGGCGGGTAGCCGGAGATCGCGAGCTCGGGCACCAGGGTCACCTCGGCGCCCGCCTCGCCGGCGTCGGACAGCGCGGACGCCAGGCGGGCGGCGTTGCCGTCGATGTCGCCGACGACCGTGTTGATCTGTGCCAAGGCGACGCGCACGAGGGCCGGCTCCCAGACGGGTTGGACCTCCGCGCCTCGGCCGTCGGAAAGGCCGCGCGGTAGGCTTGTCTGCGACCAACGATAGCCACCCCG
>DATAGF010000172.1:0-19687 GCA_036257075.1 Miltoncostaeaceae bacterium | reverse complement strand
GGTATTTAGATACTCACGGTATGCGAGTGGCGCAGAGCCGCGCCGAGCGGCAAGCGGAGACCCGGACCAGGCTGGTGGACGCCGCCGAGCGGCTGTTCATCGAGTCGGGCTTCGACGCCACCTCGCTCGAGTCGGTCGCCGCCGCGGCCGGCTACACGAAGGGCGCCGTCTACTCGAACTTCGCCTCGAAGGAGGACCTCTTCTTCGCCGTCTACGAGCGGCGCGTCGACCGCTTCCTGGCGAGGGTGGAGCGAATGCTGGCTGAGACGGCCGACGCCGGCGAGGTCGTCACGCGGATGGCGAGCGAAGCGCTGGCCCGCAGCGGCCGCGAGGACGGCTGGCTTGCGGTGTTCTTCGAGTTCTGGACGCACGTGCTGCGCCATCCCGAGCATCGGGCGCGCTTCGCCGCCGCGCACGCGCGGGCGACGGCGCCGCTCGCGACGACGCTCGAGCGGTTCGCTGAGGAACAGGACGTCGAGCTGCCCCTTGAGGCCGGGCCGTTGTCGGTCGCGATGTTCGCGATGGTCAGCGGCCTCTCGCTGGAGCGGTTGACGCAGCCCGATGCCGTGGACGCCGACCTCAGCCTCCGGATAAGCGACATCTGGCTCCAGGCTCTCGCCCAGGGCCGGCTGTCGGCGGCCCGCGCGAGAGGAGGGTGACGTGCGGCTCGGCTACCACGCGAAGCGGCTGGCCGACGTGACGGGGGGACTGCAGCACACGAGAAGGCTCGCCGAGGGCGAGCGATGGCGGCGCGAGCGGATCGAGCGCCATCAGCGCGAGGGGGTCGACGCGATCGTGCGCCACGCCGTCGCGGAGTCCCCCTTCTACCGGGAGCGCTTCGGGGGGCTGGTCGGCCTCGGTCCGGTCGAGCTGAGCGCGCTGCCGGCCCTGCACAAGACGACGATGATGGAGCGGTTCGACGAGGTGGTCACCGACCGGCGCCTGCGCCGCGACGAGCTGCTCGAGCACCTCGAGACGCTCGGCCGCGACGAGCTCTACCTCGGCCGCCACCGCGTCATGACCACGAGCGGCTCGTCGGGCCAGAAAGGGCTCTTCGTCTACGACCGCGAGGCCTGGCGGGGCATCTGTGCGATGTTCTTCCGCCACACCGCGATGGCCGGGATCCGTCCCAGGCTGCCCCGCCTGCGCATGGCCATGATCGGGGGCGGCGCCCCCACGCACATGACCCGCCGCGGCGCCGCCACCCTCCGGGTGGGGCTGCACCGGGTGCTCCCCCTCGCGGTGACGATGCCGATTCCGCGCCTCGTCCGCGAGCTCAACGCCTTCAGGCCCGACTTCGTCTACAGCTACCCGTCGGTCGCCGCGCTCCTGGCCGACGAGCAGCTGGCGGGGCGGCTGCGGATCGCGCCGGCGGCGATGTCGACGTCGAGCGAGCTGCGGACGCCGGAGATGACCGGGCGGATCGTCGAGGCCTTCGGCGTCCATCCGACCGATTTCTACGCCACCACCGAGGGGCTCTGGGGCTCGGAGTGCGAGGAGGGGGCGGGGATCCACGTCTTCGAGGACATGGCGGTGCTCGAGAACGTGGACGAGGACGGGCGGGCCGTGCCGGACGGCGAGCGCGGCGCTCGGCTGTTGGTCACGAACCTCTTCAACCGGGTGCAGCCGCTGATCCGTTTGGAGGTCAGCGACGTGGTGGTCGTCGATCCGACCGGGTGCCCGTGCGGCAGGTCGCTGCGGCGGATCCTGTCGATCGAGGGGCGGGCCGACGACGTGATCTGGCTCCCCGGGGACCGGACGCACATCGCCGTGCACCCGCTCCAGTTCTCGGTCATCGCCGCCGACCGGGACGTCCGCGAGTTCCAGGTCGTGCAGCGTGGCGAGCGGCTCCGGCTTCGCCTCGCCGTCCGCGACGACGCGGTCGCCGACGCCGCCGGCCGGCGCGTCCGCGAGCGCGTAGCCGCCCGCCTCGCCGCGCTGGGTGTGAGTGACGCCCGCGTCGACGTCGAGACCTGCGCGGGGCTGGAGCGCGGGCCCGGGGGCAAGCACCAGATGGTCGTCGCCGACCCGTCGGCGTCGCGCGCGGCAGCACCGGCTGCGCCGTAGGGCTTCCGGCTCAGGCCGCGTCGCGGTGGTGGTTCACCACCTCGACGTTGTGACCGTCGGGGTCGAGCACGTAGGCGGCGTAGTAGCCGGGGTGGTACCGCACGCGCTCGCCGGGCCGGCCGTTGTCGCGGTACCCGGCCTCCAGCGCCGCCTCGTGGAAGGCGTCGACCGACGCGTCGTCCCAGGCCCGGAAGGCGATGTGGGCGCCCTCGGTCGGGCGGCCGGCGACGAGCGAGAACGAGCCGCTGCCCTCGAGGGCGAACCGCACCCGCTCGGGCCCCTCGAAGCTGCGGGCGAAGCCCGCGTGGTGGGCGATCGCGTCGTAGAAGGCCGCGGACACCGCCAGGTCGGCCGTCCGGATCCAGAGGTGGTCGACGACGACGCCGGCGGCCACGCGCGCGTGGCGGACCGCCTCGGCGCTGTTGCCGTCCGGGTCGAGGAGGAAGGCCGCGTAGTAGTCGGGGCCGTACTCCGGGCGGGGGCCTGGGGGGCCGTCGTCGCGGTAGCCGGCCTCGACCCCCGCACGCCAGAAGGCGTCCACGGCCTCGCGCGACGGCGCGCCGAAGCCGACGTGCAGCCCGCGGGTGACCGGCGCCTCCGGGCCGGCGGCGGCCAGGGAGAAGTCGTGCCATTCGGCGAACTTCGGGCCGCTGTGGCTCGGCTCCCTGGCGAGGGTCGCGAGCACGGTCGCGTAGAAGCGCTCGGACGCCGCGCGATCGGAGGCGCGGATCGTGACGTGGTCGAACACGTCAGCCGCCGCCGGCCGCGACCGCGGCGGCCTGGCCGTAGGAGATGCCGCCGTCGTTGGGCGGCAGCCGCTCGGCCACCAGCACCCGCAGGCCGGCGCGCCGCAGCCGCAGGGCCACGCCCTCGAGCAGGCGCCGGTTCTGGAAGACGCCGCCCGACAGCGCGGCGGCCTCGGCCCCCTCCCGGCCGGCGGCCTCGGCGAGCGCCCCCGCCGTCGCGGCCGCGAGCCCGGTGTGGAAGCGGGCCGCCACGATGCCGGGCGTGGCCCCGGCGGCCACGTCGGCCGTGGCGGCGAGGACCGCCTCGCGCGGGTCCAGGCCGTCCATCGGGTACTCGCCCCGCTCGGCGGGATCGCAGGCCGCCTCCAGCTCGGACGCCGCCTGGCCCTCGTGGGTGACGCGCGGGCACAGGCCGCAGAGCGCGGCGACGGCGTCGAACAGGCGCCCCGCGCTGGTGGTGACCGGCGACAGCTCGGAGCGCGCCAGGCGCGCGACGGCCGCCAACGCCGCGCCGTCGACGCGCCCGTCGAGCGCCGCCGGCAGGGCCGGATCGCGGCCCGTCGCCTCCTGGAGCCAGGCGCAGGCCATGCGCCAGGGCTCGCGGGTCGCCGCGTCGCCGCCGGGCAACCTCACCGGGCGCAGGTGCGCCACCCGGCGCGACGCCGCGATCCCGCCTGCCAGGATCTCCCCGCCCCAGACGGTCCCGTCGTCCCCCAGGCCCGCGCCGTCGAAGACGGCCGCGACCGCCGTGCCGGTCCACCCGTGCTCGGCCAGGCAGGCGGCGAGGTGGGCGTGGTGGTGCTGGACGGCGACCGCCTCGACGCCGTCGCGCTCGAGCGCGTATCGGGTCGAGAGGTAGTCCGGGTGGAGGTCGTGAACCACCACCTCGGGCGCGATCGCGAAGAGGCGCTCGAAGTGGGCGATGCCCTCCTGGAACGAGCGCAGCGTCTCCCAGTTGTGGAGGTCGCCGATGTGGTGCCCCACCCAGGCACGGCGGCCGCGCGCCAGGCAGAAGGTGCTCTTGAGCTCGGCGCCGCAGGCCAGCAGCGCGCGCGGGGAGGGGTACGGGAGGTCGATCGACTCCGGCACCCGCCCGCGCGAGCGGCGGATGACGATCGCCGGCCCGGAGGCGACCGGCCGCACGACGGAGTCGTCGGTCCGTGTGGCGATGGGGCGGTCGTGCACCAGGAAGAGGTCGGCGATGCCCGCCAGGTGCTCGAGCGCGTCGTCGTCGCGGTGGGCGATCGGCTCCTCCGACACGTTGCCGCTCGTCATCACCAGCGGCCCGCCCGCGTCGCCCAGCAGCAGGTGGTGCAGGGGGGAGTAGGGCAGCATCACGCCGAGGTCGGCCGAGGCCGGCGCCACCGACGGCGCCACCGGCGCCCCGGCCCGCCGCGGCGCGACGACGATGGGGCGGTCGCGGCCGCCCAGGAGGCGCTCGTCAGCCGGCCCGAGCCGCGCCAGCTCGCGCGCGGCGGCGGCGTCGGCCGCCATCACCGCGAATGGCTTCTCCTCGCGCCGCTTGCGCGCCCGGAGGCGCGCCACCGCCCCCTCGTCGTCCGCCCGGCAGGCCAGGTGGAACCCCCCGATCCCCTTGACGGCGACGATCGCGCCCTGGTCGAGGGCGGCGGCAGCGGCGGCGACGGGGTCCTGTGCCACTTGGCCGCGCCGCGGTGTGCCAATTGGCCACCCTCCGACGAGCCGGGCCGCGGGGCCGCAGTCGGGGCAGGCGTTGGGCTCGGCGTGGAAGCGGCGGTCGCCGGGGTCCTCGTACTCGGCCCGGCAGCGGCCGCACATCGCGAAGCCCGCCATCGTGGTGCGCTCGCGGTCGTAGGGAACGCCGAGGACGATCGTGAAGCGGGGGCCGCAGGCGGTGCAGTTGACGAAGGGGTAGCGGTAGCGGCGGTCGGCCGGGTCGCGGAGCTCGGCGAGACAGTCGTCGCAGGTGGCGGCGTCGGCCGCGACCGGGGCCGCCGGCTCGGCGCCGCGCTCGCTTGCGAGGATGGCGAAGCCGCGGTCGCCGAGCGGCGGCAGCTCGCTCGGCTCGACGCGCTCCACGGTCGCGAGGGGCGGGGCGTCGGCGGCGAGGCGCTCCAGGAAGCGCTCGACGGCCGCGCCGTCGGCCTCGATCTCCACGACCACGCCGCGGGCGTCGTTGAGCACGAAGCCGGCGAGCCCGAGATCGCCCGCGAGCCGGTGGACGTAGGGCCGGAAGCCCACCCCCTGGACGGTCCCCTCCACGCGCACCCGCACGCGCCGGAGCCCGGCGCTCACGGCGTCGCGCGCTCGACGAGCTCCCTGACGACGTGCCAGGCGCTCGCCTGGGCCTCCTGGATGCGCGGGATGTGCTGGGAGCGGGTGATCACGACGATGTCGGCCAGGCCCTCGGCGGCGACCCGGCCGCCGTCGTAGCCGACCATCGCCACGGTCGTGAGGCCGCGCCGGCGCGCCTCGGCCAGGGCGGCGATGACGTTGGCCGAGTTGCCGCTGGTCGAGAACGACAGCACAACGTCGCGCTCGCGCCCGTACGCGATCACCTGGCGGGCGAAGATGGCCTCGACGCCGACGTCGTTGGCGATCGCCGTGAGGATCGCCGGGTCCTCGCAGAGGTCGAGCGCCCGCCGCGAGGGCCACCCCTGGGGCGCGGCCCGCAGGTCGGCGACCGCGTCCATGGCGTCGGTCGCCGAGCCGCCGTTGCCCAGCGCCAGAACCGTGCCGCCGCCGTCGGTCGCCGCCTGGATCGCGGCCGCCGCGGCCGCCAGGCCCTCGCCGTTGTCGCCGAGCGTCTGGGCCCGCAGCGCGGCGATCTCGCCGGCCTTCATCAGCACCGAGGCCCTCACGTCGTCGACCACGGCCTCGAGGTCGTGCTCCTGCTCGGCCAGGAAGGGGTAGAGGAACGCCGACGCGCCCGAGTCGTGGCCCTCGCGGGCCTCGCGTCCCTCGAGCAGCCCGCGGTGCTCGAAGAACACGTGCACCAGCTCCCAGAGCACGTGGTAGAGCGTCTCGGCCAGCTCCTGGCGCACGAAGGGGTCGTCGCCGGGCGGGTCGAGGTCGATGGCCAGGCAGCCCCGCCCGCCCGCGAGCGCCAGCGCGGCGTCGGCCTCCGGGTCGGGGGCGTCCGTGCCGACGGCCATGACGATGTCCTCGGGCCTCGCCAGGTCGCCCAGCGCGGCCACGGCGTCGCGGTCGGCGAGCCCGATCGCCGGCAGGGCCCGTTTGCCCACGATCACCGGGTGCACGAACTCGACCGCCACGTGGCGCACGTCCGAGCGCGCGCCCGGCGAGGCGCCCACCGCGATCAGCCGGCCGCCGCGGGCGAAGCGCTCGGCCATCGCGTGGCAGAGCCGCGCGACCTCCTCGGCGCGCGGGCCGAAGAACGCCTCGTCGACGCCCGCGCGGCGGTCCGCGGCCGTCGCGGAGGAGCTCACGTCAGGCCCCGACGGGCGCCCGGGACGCCACCCCCACGAGCCAGTCGCGCACCGCGTCGACGCCCTCGCCCGTGCGGGCGCTGGCCAGGATGTGGGGCACGCCGGGGTGGACGGCCTCGAGGTTGGCCAGCAGGCGGTCGAGGTCGAAGTCGAGGTGGGGCATGAGGTCGATCTTGTTCACGATCACCAGCTCGCAGGCGCGGAACATCAGCGGGTACTTGAGCGGCTTGTCCTCGCCCTCGGTGACCGAGCAGACCATCGCCCGGGCGTCCTCGCCGACGCGGAACTCGGCCGGGCAGACCAGGTTGCCGACGTTCTCGATCACCAGCAGGTCGATCTCGTCGAGCGGCACCTCCGGCAGCGCGGAGCGCACCATGTTGGCGTCGAGGTGGCACTCGCCGCCGAAGCCCTGGTCCGTGTTGAGCTGGGTCACGGTCAGGTGAAGGCGCGAGAGCCGGTCGGCGTCGAAGCTCCCCGCCACGTCGCCCTCGAGCACGCCGACGCGCACCCCGGCGAGGCCGGGCAGCGCGCGCTCGAGCAGCGTCGTCTTGCCCGCCCCGGGGGCGCTCATCAGGTTCACGACGGCCACGCCGGCGCGATCGAAGTCGGCCCGGTTGGCCTTGGCGATCGTGTCGTTGGCGTCGAGCGCGCCCTCGACGATCCTCACGCGGGTGCGGTGCACGGCTGCTCCTCCCCGACCTCGATGGACTCGACCTCGAGCTCCTCGCCCCTCACCGCCGCGACGTCGCCGCCGGCGCACTCCGGGCACCGGAACGGCGGCTCCTGGATCTCCCACTCGTGCCCGCATCCGGCGCAGCGGAGGACAGCGGGGACGACCTCGATCTCGAGCCGTGCGCCCTCGCAGACGGACTCGCGCGCGACGATCCCGAAGCAGAACGCGAGCGAGTCCGGGACCACCTGCCGGAGACGGCCCACCCGGACGCGAACGCTCGTGACCGCGCTCCCGCCCGCGTGCCGCTCCACCGTCGCCACGATCGCGCCGGCGATCGAGAGCTCGTGCATCAGGCCGCGCGCAGCTCGTCGAGGGTATCCGCGACGAGCCCGACCGCCTGCTCCACGGCCGCCTCGACGGCGGGCGAGAGGCCGATGCCGAAGTCCTCGATCTCCGCCGGTTCACAGGCGACCACGATCACCTTGCCGGGCCACCCGTTCACGGACTTGACGAACCGCAGCACGGTCTGAGGATCCATGTCGTGCGGATCGATCATGTCGCCGTCCTCGATTCCGTCCTCGATCGACTCGGGATCGGCCTCCATCACGTAGAGCGTCCCGGGGTCGCCGCCCTGCCGGCTGATGTCCACGAGCACCAGCGCGTCGTAGCCGCGCATGAGCTCGTAGGCGAGGTCGAGGCCGCCGGTACCGAAGTCCGCCACCTCGACGCCCTGCGGAAGCTCGCGCTCCCGCAGGCGCTTGGCGACGGCGCCACCGAAGCCGTCGTCGCGGCGCCAGAGGTTGCCGACCGCCGCGACGAGGATGTTCCTGTGGCCGACCGTGGGTGGCATCTAGTCCTTCGCCCCGGGCGCGGCGTCGGTCGAGGTGTCCGGGTCCTCGTCGACGCCTCCTTCCTCGGGAACCGCATCGGACCGCTGCTCGTCCGGATCCTCCACGTCCGGATACCGCACCTCCCCGCGGGCGTCGGGCATCGACTTGGTCACGTCCTCGCCCGAGTCGGCGGCGGCGCCCTCGGCGCCCGTCTCGGTGCCGAGACCCTTGTCGCCCTCGTCACCGACGTCGGGGTCCGGGTTGTCCTTCCGCAACGCGGCCTTCTTCGACTCGCCCTGCTCGCTCATCTCGTCCCCCTGTCCTTTTCGCTGCCGTGAGTCCAGCTCGACCTCGCCCGCGTAGAAGAAATGGAAGCGGCCCGTCTCGCGCATCAGTTCCTGCCCCGGGTCGTCGTCGATCGTGACCCCGAGATGGACCCTGTCGTCGTAGTCGATGTAGATCCGCTCGAGCGTCGCCGTACGGCCGTCGAGCATCCGGTCGTATGTGTCGATCCGGCCCGCGAGCCGCAGCACCAGCCGGTCGCCGAGCCGGAAGGTCCGGCCGTCGATCGTCGTCTCAAGCTCGGTCGCCGGCGCTTCGCGCGGCCGCGGCGGCACGGGCGGCTGGTCGGCGGGCCGCATCAGGCCGTGCAGCCGGACGATGTCCTCGGGCGTCGAGGCGAGCGCGCGCTCGACCATCTCCCGCACGGCCGGATCCCCCGCCGCGATCTCCTCGCGCTCCGCGTCGGAGAGCGCGTGCACGTGGAGCAGGAGCGCCTCCTCGATCTCGGTCGCGTCGAAGAGGCTCCCGCGGCTCTCGGGCGCGAGCTGGGGGTGATCGGGCAGCACGATCGCGGCGCCGAGGATGACGGTGTCGTCGGGAGCCGCGAGCACGGGCCACGTGTTGACGTTGTCGCACAGCGGGGTCTCCAGTGGGGAGATGAACGTGCCGCCGCGGACGCGCAGCAGCGGGTGGGTCGAGATCAGGGAGTGCTCGAGCGCCTCGGCGCGGGTGCCGCCCGCGAACGGCGTCCGGTTGACGATCGTCAGCGCCACGCGGTGGAGGCCGGGCTCCACCGCCTCGACCTCCAGCGTGGCGTCGCCCCGCAGCGGCGGCAGGTCGATCCCGCCGACGCCGACGCGTCGCTCGACCGCCTGGTGTCGTTCGCCGCTCGCCTGCAGGAAGCGCACCTCGACGTCGATCCGCGGATCCTCGCCGCGGACGAGGCACTCCAGGCGGAGGTGATCGAACCCGTACTCGTATCCGGCCGGATAGACGATCCCGAAGGGCGTCGGAGTCGCGTTCTTGTGCGCTCCCGGCGTGTAGGGGTAGAGGGCGTAGCCCTCGTGGAGCAGGGAATCGACCAGCTCCTCGATCACTCCGCATCCCCGAGCAGCTCGGTCACGGCCGCGTCGAAGGTCGGGAGGCCGCGCTCGGCCTTTCGCAGCTGCAGCCGCCGCAACGTGTCGGCATGCACCCGGATCCAGCCGCCGCCCGGGTAGTGCCGGTCGATCATCCCGCGCCACGTCGCCACCGGCAGGCGGAACGCCGCCGAGACCCAGGGGACCATCACGACCTGCAGCCGGCCGTCCTCGCCGCGGTAGAAGATCCGGCCGCTGAAGTGGAAGCTGAGCGGGACCTCGCCGTCCGGTAGCGCGTAGAGGTACTTCGTCGCGGCCACCTCGAGGTCGTAGCTGCAGGGCACCGGGACGGTGCACTCGGTCGTGCCGGTGAAGGACGGGACAAGCACGTCGACCTGCGCCATGACGATGCTCGTCGTCGTGGCCGCCCAGCGTCCGGACTCCCCGAAGAGATCGACGAGCAGGGCACGCGTCTCGTCGTCGTGTGAGCGGAGCCCGGGATCGATGTGGATCAGGGTCGAGAGGGCGACCATGTACACCTCGCGACCGGTGGGCTCGCCCGCACGCAGCGTGAAGTGGAGCGTCGGTGCCGCGACGTTCAGGGCCGCGGCAGCGCCGACGACCTCGAGGTCCAGGACGGGCAGCGGCAGGACACGGGGTTCCTCGAGCTGCTCGGTCACCCGGCCTTCTCCCGCAGCTCCGCGAAGAAGCCCGCCACGGCGGTCTCGATCTGCGGCCCGCCCGAGATCCCCTGCCAGTTCACCCGCACCAGGCCGACGAGCCGGTAGCACTCGTCGATCGGGACGATCGCATGCTGCCGCGCGCCCCCCAGCCGGTTGACGACCACGGCCTCGACGTCGGTCTCGAGCCCTTCGAGCACGGCATTCGCGGCGACGAGCTCCTCCCAGGCGCCGAGGTCGAGCTCGCTCTCGGTGGTCCCGGCCGGGCTCGGGTACATGGCGACGACGCCGCCGACGGTGCTGCTGCGGAAGAAGAACACGAGCCCGATCGGGATCCGGAAGGACGCCCACAGCTCGTCCGGGAGCTCGAACCCCTCCAGCCAGGCCGTCCGCGAGCCGGCCGGCCGGTACGGCCCGTCGCCGGCGAAGAGCGCGCGGCAGGTCTCGCACGTGCAGACGATCCGCCGCTCCTCGACGTGGAGCATGTGGCGGTGGTCGGCCGGGATCGACACCGAGCAGAGGTCGCAGCGCTCCTCGGGCGCAGCCGCGGGCTCGTCGGGTCGCCGGTCCACCAGGTTCCGGTTGGCCAGGCGGCGCAGCTCACGGATCGCGCCGCCCTCGATCACGAGATCGCGACCCTGACGTGCCCCACGCCCTCGAGCAGCGGCACCGGCGCGAGCTGGAGATCCTCGCCCACCGCCCGACCGGCGAGCGGCAGCTCGAAGCGGCGCCGGCAACCGGCGCAGGTGAGCAGACCGCCGTCCAGCTCGGCGCGATGGAGCGGCGCCCCGCAGCCGGCGCAGGCGTTCCGGTAGGCGAGCAGCGTTCCGCCGACGTTCGCGACGAGGAGCGGGACGACGCCCACCTGGGCCTGCGTCAGCTCTCCGATCCCGAGCCCTGCGACGCCGGCCAGCTCCACCCATTTCGTCTGGACGCCCGGCTCCTGGGAAGGGGCGGTCGTCCCGGAGAGCGGGACCGGTTTCGCCCGCTTCGCCTCCACGACCCCTTGGACCTCGATCCCGTCGAGGTCCGGCGCGGCCTCATCGAGGGCATCCCTGATGGCGAGCTCCAGCGTCGACGCCGACGCAGGACAGCCGTCGCAGCTGCCGTGCAGGCGCAGGTGGGCGATCCCGCCCTCGAGACTGACGAGCTCGACGCCGCCGCCGTGCGACTCCATGTACGGCCGCACGCTCTCCAGCGCTGCCTGCACCCGTTCGGCGATCGGGACCGGGTAGAGGCCGTGGATCAGGAGCAGGGAGGCGACGACGCCGTCCTGCGCGAGGCCGTCCCGCACCTCGGGCGCCGCGTCGAGGGCGTGGACGATCCGCTCCAGCCCCTCGCCGTAGAGCTCGAGCATCGTGCCGACCAGCTCCTCGGCGATCCCGCGCGCCTCGTCGTCGTCGATCGACTCGAGGCGCGCGATCAGCTTCTGGAACCGCTCGACCGGAGGCGCCGGGGCGACCGCCATCTAGCAGCTCAGTCCCGTCGGCGTGTGCAGCACCTTCTTGACGCGGCCCTTGCCGAGGTACATGTGCACGCCGCACGGCAGGCAGGGGTCGAAGCTCCGCACGGTCCGCATGATGTCGATCCCCTTGAAGTTCTCCGGCCCGTTCTCCTCGAAGATCGGCGTGTTCTGCACCGCGTCCTCGTAGGGGCCCGGAGTGCCGTAGCTGTCGCGGGGACTCGCGTTCCACGGCGTCGGCGGGTAGGGCTGGTAGTTCGCGATCTTGCCGTCCCTGATCACCATGTGATGGGAGATGACACCGCGCGCCGCCTCGTGGAAGCCGACGCTGATGGCCTCCTCCGGCACCTTGAAGTTGGTCCAGCTCTTCGTGCGGCCGGCCCGCACCTCGACCAGCGCCTTCTCGAGGTTGTAGAGGCCGACCAGCGCCGAGTAGGCCTGGTGGTAGGAGCGGGCCCGGTCGCGCTCGATCGCGTTCGACCACTGCGGCACCTTCCACTCGAGCTCCATCTCGGGCATGCTCGCCGTCTTCGGCAGGGTCATCTGGATGCTCTCGCCCGTCGCCTTGAGGAAGCCCAGGTCGACGAGGCCGGCCTTCGCGGTCACCCACTGGCGGGCGAACGGGCCGCCACCGGTGTCGCAGCTCACGTAGGTGTCGGTTCGCTTGTCGTAGATCCGCGGAGAGGTGACCCAGCTGTACTTGTCCGTGAAGTCGCGCGCCTGCGGCTTCGGGATCGTCGTCTTGTTCCACGGGTGGTCCTGGTCGATCGGGTTCCCGAGGGGGTCCTCCGTGACCCAGGTGCGCTCGTTCTCCCAGCTGTCGAAGTACGAGCTGCCGAGCAGGATCCTGAGCATCCCGTTGATCTCGACGAGGTCGGTGGTCACGAGCTCACCGTTGATCACGACTCCGGGGGTGATGAATCGCCGGTTGCCCCAGTCGGTCATCGTCCGGTAGTCGTAGTCGACGATGTCCGGGTCGTCGAACGCGCCCCAGCAGACGAGGTTCGTGTCGCGGTAGCCGACCTTCTCGTAGCCCGGAAGGGCCTCGTAGAAGAAGTCGTAGAGGTCGTCGTGCATCGGCACGGTGCGCTTGACGTACTCGAAGTACCGCATCAGGCGGACGTAGTAGTCGGTCATCGTCTGGTGCGTGATGTTGGCGCTGCAGCCGCCCGGCATGATCGTCGAGGGGTGCGTGTGGCGCCCGCCGAAGAGGCAGTACATCTCGCGCGTGTACCGGGCCACGTGCAGCGTCTCGAGGTAGAACTCGCCGGTGAACGGGTTGAGCGCCCGCATGATGTCGGCGATCGTCCGGTAGCCGTGGATCGACGCGTGCTCGGCCGGCGTCTGCTCCGCCTTCGCGAGGACGCTCGGGTTGGTCTCCTTGACCATCTGCTCGCAGAAGTCCACGTTCGCCATGCAGTCGTTGAAGATCGCGTGGTCGAACATGTAGTCGGCGGACTCGGCCAGGTTGAACGCGTAGTCGCCGAGCTTCGGCGGCTTCACGCCGTAGGCCATGTTCTGGTTCAGGCACGAGCAGGTGGCGTGGTTGTCACCGCAGATCCCGCAGATCCGGCTCGTGATGAAGTGGGCGTCGCGGGGGTCGATCCCCTTCATGAAGATGTCGAAGCCGCGGAAGATCATCGACGTCGAGTAGCACTTGAGGACTTCCTGGTTCGTGAAGTCGATCTCCGTGTGTATTCCGAGACTCCCGACGATGCGGGTGATCGGGTCCCACGACATCTCCTTGACGACGACCTGGCGCTCCTCGGCCGTCCGTTCGGTCGTCGCCATCTCAGGCTCCTTCCTTCTGCGGAGGCGTCAGCCCGCGCGCGTAGTTCCTGGGCTGGTATCCCGTCGACAGCTCCGCCTTCGGAGTGCGCCACTCCGGTTCGATGTCGTACTTCTTCGTGATGTTCCGGTGCCGGAAGTAACGCAGGATCGGCCCGTAGGTGAACTGGGTCGTCCGCGCCGCGATGGCGCCGTAGGTGTCCTCCTCCATGAACGGCATGAACTTGTCCGGGAACCCGGGCATCGTGCACGCCATGCAGATCCCGCCAACGTTCGGGCAGCCGCCCATCCCGTTCACCCAGCCGCGGATGGGCACATTGCATTTGACGACCGGGCCCTTGCACCCGAGCTTGACGAGGCAGCGCGGATCGTCGCCGTACTGGGTCGCGAAGTTGCCCTGCTCCGTGTAGCCCGCCCGGTTGCAGCCCTCGCGCACGGTCCGCCCGAAGAGCCATTTCGGCCGGAGCTGCTCGTCGAGCTCCGGCGCCGGCGCCAGGCCGCCGAGGTGCAGCACGAGGTAGAGCAGCACCTCGGTCATGTTGTCCGGCTGCGCCGGGCACCCCGGGATGCAGACGATCGGGATCCCTGCCTTCGAGCGCCAGCGCCAGCCGAGGTAGTCCGGCAGGCCCATCGCCCCCGTCGGGTTGTTCTTCATCGCGGGGATGCCGCCGTAGGTGGCGCACGTCCCGATCGCGACCACGGCCGCGGCCTTCGGGGCGAGCCGGTCGATCCATTCGTTGGTCGTGATCGGCTGGCCGTTCTCCGGGTTGACGCCGATCCCGGCCCAGTGCCCGTCGCCGTTGATCTTCTCGTTCGGGACGGAGCCCTCGAGGATCAGGACGAACGGGTCGAGCTTGCCGGCCTCGGCGTCGTACCAGGCCTGGAGGAACTCGGCGCCGTTCTCATAGGCGAGCACCGGCGTGTGGATGACCACGCGGGGCATGCCGGGGATGATCCCGAGGATGATGTCCTCGAGCGACGGGTTCGTCGCCGAGGTCATCGCCACGGAGTCCCCGTCACAGCCCTGCCCCGAGGTCATCCAGATCACATGGGCGGTGACGGCCTCCTTCTCGTGCTGCCCCGGCGTGAACTCAACGGTCCCCATCGCTCCCCCTCGTCAGGGTGTCAACAGATCCGCGGCAGCGGATCGCCCACCAGCTGATCCATCACCCGCTTGCCTCCGAACGCGGTCTCCACCAGCACCATCCCGGGCGGCTCGGTCCTGACCGCCCCGATCTCGGCGGCCCCCTCGCCGCCCGGCGCCCCCCGCATCGCCGCGAGCGCCGCCTCGGCCGACTCGGGCGCGACGGCCGCTACCAGCACCCCCTCGTTGGCGACGTAGAGCGGGTCGATGCCGAGGATCTCGGCCGCGCCCCGCACCGCCGGCGCCACCGGCACCGCCGCCTCGCGCACGAGCATCGCCACCCCCGACGCCCGCGCCAGCTCGTTCAGCACCGACGCGACCCCGCCCCGGGTCGCGTCGCGCAGGCAGCGCAGGCCGTCGCCGGCGGCGTCGAGCACGGCGTCGACCATGGGCCACAGCGAGCGCGTGTCCGACTCGATGGCCGCGTCGAGCTCGAACTCGCCCCGCGCCAGCATGATCGCCATGCCGTGGGCGCCGACCGGCCCGGACACCATCAGGTGGTCGCCCGGCCGCAGCCCGGCGGGCGACAGCGCGGCGCGCGGGTCCCGCAGGCCCAGCCCGGTGGTCGTGAGGTACATGGCGTCGGCGTGGCCGCGCTCGACGACCTTGGTGTCGCCGGCCACCACCTCGACGCCCGCCTCGCGCGCGGCCGCCGCGATCGCCTCCACCTCGGCCCGCAGGTCCTCGGACGGCAGGCCCTCCTCGAGCACCATCGCCAGCGTGATCGCGAGCGGGCGCGCCCCGGAGACGGCCAGGTCGTTCACGGTCCCGTTGACGGCGAGCTCGCCGATCGAGCCGCCCGGGAAGCGGATCGGCTTCACGACGAAGCTGTCGGTCGTCAGGGCGAGCTCGGCGCCCGCCACGTCCACCAGCCCCGCGTCGCCCATGACGTCGAGCGCCGGCGAGGCGAAGGCCGGCGCCAGCAGGCCCTCGATCAGCGTCTGGGTCGCCTTCCCGCCGGCCCCGTGGGCCATGGTGACGCGCGGGTCGCGGAACCTCGCCCGCTTCGAGCGCGCGGTCTCGATCATGTCGAGGACCTTCCGCTCGCGCTCGGAGACGGTGGACATTCAGCCCTCCTCGCCCGCGTGCGCTCTCGGCGGCGCATGGCGGTCTCGTCGGGCCATCACACCACCTCGCGCTCGCGGGCGAAGCGGCCGTAGTTGTAGTAGGCGGCGCAGGCCCCTTCGGAGGACACCATGCAGGTGCCGATGGGGCGCTCGGGCGTGCAGGCGGTGCCGAAGACCTTGCACTCGAAGGGCTTGATGACGCCCTTCAGCACCTCGCCGCACTGGCAGGCCTTCGGGTCGGCGACGCGCACGCCGGGCACCGGGAAGCGCTCCTCGGCGTCGAGCTCCGCGTAGGCGTCCGAGAGCCGCAGGGCGCTCTGCGAGATGAAGCCCAGCCCGCGCCACTCGAAGTGCGGCCGCAGCGCGAACACCTCGGCCATCACCTCGAGGGCGCGGACGTTGCCCTCCCACGGCACCACGCGCGTGTACTGGTTCTCGACCTCGCAGCGGCCCTCGGCGAGTTGCGCCAGCAGCATGCGGATGGCGTGGAGGATGTCGAGCGGCTCGAAGCCGGCGATCACGACCGGCTTGCCGTAGTCGGCCGGGATGAAGTGGAAGGGCCGCGCCCCGACCACGGTGGAGACGTGCCCCGGCCCCACGAAGCCGTCAAGGCGCAGGTCGGGCGACTCCAGCAGGGCACGTAGCGGCGGCACGATCAGCACGTGGTTGCACATGACCGTGAAGTTCGGCACGCCCTCGGCCTTGGCGCGCTTGAGGGTCAGGGCCGTCGACGGGGCGGTCGTCTCGAAGCCGATCGCGAAGAAGACCACCTCGCGGTCGGGGTTCTCTCGGGCGATCCGCAGGGCGTCGAGGGGCGAGTAGACCATCCGGACGTCCGCGCCCTCGGCCTTGGCCTCGAGCAGCGTGGCCTCCGAGCCCGGCACGCGCATCATGTCGCCGAAGCAGGCGAAGATGACCCCCGGCTCGCGGGCGATCGCGATGCCGTCGTCCACCCGCCCCATCGGGATGACGCAGACCGGGCAGCCGGGCCCGTGCACGAGCTCGACGTTCTGCGGCAGCAGGTCGTCGACGCCGTACTTGTAGATGGAGTGGGTGTGCCCGCCGCACACCTCCATCAGCTTGTAGTGGCGGCCCGGCTCGACCGCCCCGAGGATCTCGCCGGCGAGCGCGCGGCCCAGCGCGGGGTCGCGGAACTCCTCGACGAACCTCATGCCGCCGTCCACTCGCCCTCCCCCGCGGCGAGGTGGACCAGCGCGACGCCCGCGTGCACGAGCACCTCGTCGCCCGGCTCCACCGGGGCGACGAGCGAGAGGTCGACCGCCTCGCGCGCCCCGCCGGGCGCGGCGCACGCGCCGAGGCCGTCGTCCTCGAGCGCGAGGACCGTCATCACGACCCCTTCGTCCCCGCACGTGATGCACCCATGCTGCACGTCGCAGCTCGGCGTGGAGGCGGCGGGCGGGGGCGGGGTCGGCGTCATTCGATAAGGCTGCTCTTCAGCTCCTCGAGCTCCTGCTCGTAGTCCTCTCCCATGGCCTCGAGCATCCTGCGCGTGGCCAGCGCTTCCTCTTCGTCCACCTTGGAGAGGGCGAACCCCACGTGGATCAGCACCCAGTCGCCGGGCACGGCGCCGCCGTCCTCGTCGTCGTCCAGGAGCCCCACGTTGACGTTCCTGATGACGCCCGCGACGTCCACTTTGGCGAGCCGGTTCTGCTCGTCGACGAGTTCCACGATCTGGCCCGGGATCGCCAGGCACATACGGGTACTCCTCCCATCGGCCCGTCGGGGCGGCGCCGTAGACCGATCGGTCTCGGACCCTACGGCCCCCGGAAGGGCCTTGCAAGTAAGATCACAATCTGAGAACTCCGTGGCACATCCGGGATTTCGACCCGGCCGACCTCGACGACGCGGTGCGCGTCTGGACGGCGTCGCACGATGGCGCGGAGCGGGCGCTGTTCCCCGTGGCGGAGGTGATCGAGGCGCTCGGCGGCGGCGCCCCGGCGGTGGTCGCGGTCGACGGCAGCCGCGTCGTCGGCACCTGCGTCGCGAGGGTCACGGGCGAGCGGGCCTGGGTGCTCCGCATCGCCATCGACCCCGACCACCGGGGCCGCGGCGTGGGCTCCGGGCTGCTCCGGGCCCTCGAGCAGCGCCTGCTCCGCATGGGGGTGACCCGCATCGCGGCCCTGCTGCCCGAGGGCGGCGTCGGCCACGAGGCGTTCCTGCGCCAGGGCTACGCGGTCACGCCGGGCGTCGAGTACTTCGAGAAGCGCGAGGCCCTTCGGAGCGCCGACCTCGGCCCGCTCGGCGCGATGGGCGGCCGCCTGATCGACGCGGGGATCTGGGACGACCTCGAGGGCATGGCGGTGACGAAGGAACTCGTCGAGCGGCGGCTGGTGCTTCCGCTGGCCGAGCCGGCGCTGGCGGAGCGTCACGGCGTGGTGGCCCCCAAGGCCGCGGTGCTCTTCGGACCTCCCGGCACCGGCAAGACGACGTTCGCGAAGGCGGTCGCGGGCCGGCTCGGGTGGCCCTTCGTCGAGCTCTTCCCGAGCCGGCTCGCCGCGGACGGCGCCCACGGGCGGGCCGGCGCACTGCGCGACTTCTTCGAGGCCGCCTACGACATCGAGCACCTCGTCCTCTTCATCGACGAGGTCGACGAGATCGCCGGACGGCGGGCGGCGCGGCCCGACACCGAGGGCGTGACCAACGAGCTCCTGAAGGCGATCCCCGCCTTCCGCGCCAACGACGAGCGGCTGCTGGTCTGCGCGACCAACTCGGTGCGCGACCTCGACCCGGCCCTGCTGAGGCCCGGGCGCTTCGACTACGTGCTGCCGATCGGGCCGCCCGACGCCGACGCGCGGGCCGCGCTCTGGCGCAGGTTCGTCGCGGGCATCACGACCGAGGCCGTCCCGGTCGATGAGCTCGCCGCCATCACCGACCTCTTCACGCCGGCCGACGTGGAGTTCGCCGCCCGCAAGGCGGCCCAGGCCGCCTTCGAGCGGGCGCTCGCGGGCGGCGCCGACTCGCCCGCGATGATCGACGACTTCCGCGACGCGGTCGCGGCCACCCGTCCGACCCTCACCCGCGCGATGCTCGGCGAGTTCGAGGAGGACATCGAGCGCTACGCGCGCCTGTGAGCGGCTCGGGGGCGCGCCTGCGGGGGTTCCTCGAGGCCTACGGCCGCGGTGATCTCGGCGCCGTGCGGGCCGCCCTCGCCCCCGGGCTCGTCGCCCACGTCACCACGGCCGACGGCGGCGCCGACCGCGTCGAGGGGCGCGACGCGTACCTCGCCCGGCTGCCCGACCTGCGGGCGGCCGGCGGGTCGCTGGAGGTGACCCAGGTGCTCGAGGTGGAGGGCGGCCTGGTCCTCGCCATGGTCGAGATCCGCGCCGAGCGCCTGGGCGACCGGCTGCACAACCACGCCGCCTTCCTCGCCCGCCTCGGGGAAGCCGGCATCACCCATCTCTGGATGGTCGAGGCCCAGCCCGCTCACAGCGACGAGTTCTGGTCCTGAGGCCGGCGCCGGCGCTCAGGCGCTGAGCTGGCGCTCCAGCGGGGTGCGGAAGCGGGGCGTGAATCGGATCTCCCCCAGCCAGACGCGCAGGCGCTCGGCGGCCGCCTCGATCGCCGCCCGCGCGTCCGCGCCGACATCCTCCAGCAGCCGCACCGCGACCTCGCCGTCGCGCCGCTGGGCCCAGCCCCCCACGATGCGCCCGTCGGCCCACACGGACGGTCCGATGTTCCCGGAGCGGTCGAAAAGGGCGGGGCCGTGCCCGCCGAGGAACCAGCCCCGCTCCCGCCAGCCCATCGGCGTGGCGTCGAGCGCCGGCAACAGGGCGACCCAGGGCTCGGGCGGCGCGACCGGCTCCCCGTCGTTCGCCAGCACGAGACCGGGCGCGCCGCCGCCGAGGTCGACCTCGGCCGTCTCCAGGCGGGCGAGGGCGGCGGTCGCCTGGCGCGCGGTCCACCCCGTCCACCAGCGGATGTCGGCGAGCGGGGCCGGACCGAAGGCCGCCAGGTAGCGGCGGACGAGCTCGGCCGCGGCCTCGGCGGCGTCGCGGCGGGGCATCCCGCCGGGCAGCCAGCGCTCGACCGGCGACCAGCGGTACTGGCCCGAGATCCACGACCCGCGCGGGCGCCCGCGCACCACCCGCCCATCCATGGAGAGCTGCCCGAGGACCCAGGTGGAGACGTTCTGGCGGGCCTCGTAGGGCTTTCCGGCCGCCATCAGGACCGACGTCCGAAGGCGCGGCTCGTCGGCCGACAGCTCGGCCGCCGCGGCCTCGCCCCGCGCGCGCAGGGCGGCCAGGGTCGCCTCCTCCACCTCCGCCAGCCAGACGCTGGCGTCCGCGGCGACGCCGGCGTCCTGCAACCGCTTCACCAGCCGGGTCCGCTCGCGGGCGGCGATCGCGTCGGTGCATGAGGCCTGGATCGCCGGGGCGAGCTCGTCGGGCACCACGAACATCGTCCGCCGCATCCCGAGCAT
>DATAGF010000221.1:0-4204 GCA_036257075.1 Miltoncostaeaceae bacterium | reverse complement strand
CGTCGATGCGCCCGGCCGTCGCCAGCGCGCCGATCATGTTCCCGATCAGCGCGAGCGACACGAGCCGGGGCGCGATGCCGAGCAGGAGCATGAGGCCGCCGATCACCTCCAGGAGGCCGACCAGCACGGCGAGCTCGCCGCCGGCCGCGCCGAAGCCCCAGCGCTCGAAGCGCTCGACGTACTCGTCGTGGTTGACGAACTTCCCGAGGCCGATGGGGATGTAGACGGCCGCCAGGACGACGCGCAGGACCAGGGTGTCCCACCTGGGGGGGCCGGGGTCGAGAAGAAGGGCGATCGCGCGGCGCATCGCTCCTGTCGTGATCCGGCGGGCGCGGCCGTTACGCCCGGGGACCGCGGACCTCGGGCGCGACGGCCGCCTGCGCGGCTCCCTCGCAGCAGCCCTCGCAGATCCGCCCGCACCCGGTGCAGACCGCCTTGCCCCGGACCTCCTGAACCGGGGCGCCGCACTGGGCGCATCGCTCAATGTCGGCCATCGCGGCTCCTCGGCTCGCCGGCTCCCGGCGGAGCATCGCGCCGCCCGCGGACGGCACGGCGTCGCGCTGCCGGGAGCGGTCACGCTGCCGGGGCCGGCTCCTCCCAGGTCGTGCCCCACCGCTCCTCGTGGACCAGCGTGCGCCACGGCCGGCGCGCCTTGGCGAGCGCGGGGCGCAGGCCGGTCGGGAACTCGGGCGGGTAGCCGAGCGGCGTGAGGTAGTGGATGCCGACCTCGCCGGGCAGGCCCAGCAGGGCCCGGTACTCGTCCTCCACGAAGAAGTGGAAGTTGGTCGGCGTGGTGCCGAGGCCGACGGCCCGCGCGGCGACGAAGAGGTTCTCGAGGGCGAAGGCGATCGAGGTGACGTCGCTGAAGCGCTCGATCCGCTCCATCGCCGGGTCGTCGTACCAGAAGCGCGGCACGACCACGCCGCAGATCCAGACCGGCACCTGACGGTAGGTGCCGAGCGCCTCGTCGGCGTAGCCACGCGCCCACTCGGCGTGCTCCTCCGGGCTCGCGCCCTCGGCGGCCGGGCGGAAGAGGCGGAAGTACTCCGCCGCGCCCCGCAGCACCAGCTCGGCGAGGGCGAGCCGGCGCTCGGGCTCGCGCACCACGACGAGCCCCCAGGCCTGGGCGCCGTGGCCGGTGGGGGCGTGGAGGGCGAGCCGCACGAGGCGGGCGACCTCCTCGTCGGGGACCGGGCGGTCCGTGTAGCGGCGGACGGCGCGGCGCTGGCGGATGGCGTGCAGAGCGTCCACTGGCGGCTCCCCTCGGGCGTGCTGACGGGCGCCAGGCTCCCACAGTGGCTTTCATGATGCAAGGCGATCGCGTAGCCTGGTCGCGTGCTCGGTCGCGACTACGCCGGCCAGAACTGCTCGGTGGCAAGGGCCCTGGAGGTGGTGGGGGAGCGGTGGACGCTGCTCATCCTGCGCGACGCCTTCTTCGGCGTGACCCGCTTCGAGCTCTGGCAGCGGCGCCTCCGGATCGCGCCGAACATCCTGGCCAAGCGCCTCGACTCGCTCGTCGCCGCGGGCGTCCTGGAGCGCGAGCGCTACCAGGAGCGGCCGGAGCGCTTCGACTACCGCCTCACGCCGCGCGGCAAGGAGCTCTTCCCGGTGATCATGGGGCTGCTGAGCTGGGGCGATGCCAACCGGGCCCCGGACGGCCCGCCGGCGCTGGCCCGCCACGCGGCCTGCGGGGCGCCGGTGACCCGCTGGGGCCGCTGCGAGCCCTGCGGCCGCGAGGTCGACCCCGACGAGGTCGCCTGGCACTGGGGGCCCGGGTCGGGCCGCCCGCCCGGGCTCCGGCCGCGGCCGCCCGCGGCGCCGGCGCCCCGGGCGAGCTCCTAGTCCCGCAGCTCGGCGGCGCGCTCCAGGAGCTGGTCGCGCTCCCGCGCGTTGCGGGTCATGAAGGCCGCCCGCTCGAGCTCGGCCCTGGCCTCCTCGGCCCGCCCGAGGCGAGCCAGCAGGTCGCCGCGCACGCTCGGCAGGAGGTGGTAGGCGCGGAGCACCGGCTCGTCGGCGAGCTCGTCGACGAGGTCGAGGCCCGCCTGGGGGCCGAATGCCATCGAGATCGCCATGGCCCGGTTGAGCTCGACCACCGGCGACGGTGCCAGCTGCCCCAGCCCGTCGTAGAGGGCGACGATGCGGACCCAGTCGGTCGCCTCGGGGGTCGCCGCCCGCGCATGGCAGGCGGCGATCGCGGCCTGCAGGCCGTACGGGCCGAGGCCGCCGCCGAGCGCCTCGGCCCGGTCAAGCGCCCGCAGGCCGCGCCCGATCAGCAGGCGGTCCCAGCGGCCGCGGTCCTGGTCGAGCAGCAGCACCGGCTCCCCCGCCGGGCCGACGCGCGCGCGCAGTCGCGAGGCCTGGAGCTCCATGAGGGCGACGAGCCCGTGCACCTCCGGCTCGCGCGGGGCCAGCTCGGCGAGGATGCGGCCCAGGCGCAGCGCGTCCTCGCAGAGGGCCGGCCGCAGCAGGTCGTCGCCGACGGTCGCCGAGTAGCCCTCGTTGAAGATCAGGTAGACGACCTCGAGCACCGACTCCAACCGCGCGCCCAGCTCCGGTCCGGCCGGCACCTCGAAGGGCACCCGCGACGCGGCGAGGGTGCGCTTGGCCCGCACGATCCGCTGAGCGAGGGTCGCCTCGGGCACCAGGAAGGCGCGGGCGATCTCCTCGGTGGTCAGCCCGCCGAGCAGGCGGAGGGTCAGGGCGACGCGCGCATCGGTCGACAGCACCGGGTGGCAGGTCGTGAAGATGAGGCTGAGCAGGTCGTCGCCGACCTGGTCGTCGACCGAGGCGACCAGGTCGTCCTCCGAGGCCGCGACCTCCAGCTCCAGCTCGCGCGCGATCTCCTCCTGCTTGCGCTCGAGCGTCTTCCCGCGGCGCAGCTGGTCGATGCCCTTCCGCTTGGCGGTGGACATGAGCCAGGCGCCCGGATTGTCCGGGACGCCCGACTCGGGCCAGGTCTCGAGCGCCGCGACCAGCGCGTCCTGGGCGAGGTCCTCGGCAAGGCCGACGTCGCGCACCATCCGGGCGAGACCCGCGATCAGCCGCGGCGACTCGATCCGCCAGACGGCCTCGATCGTGCGGTGGACGTCGCGGGCCACGGACGGCGCGCTCGCCGCGGTCACCCCTGCTGCTCGGAGATCGCGTCGCGCACGCGCTCGTGCACGTCGCGCGCCTCGCCGCTGTAGGCCTCGCCGAAGTCGTCGGTCTCGAAGACCTGGCGGATCTCGATCTCCGACTCGCCCTCCATCGGGTTCGGGCAGCGCTTGACCCACTCGATGGCCTCCTCGAGCGACTTGACCTCGAAGATCCAGAAGCCGGCGATCAGCTCCTTGGTCTCGGCGAAGGGGCCGTCGATCACGGTCCGGTCCTTGCCGGAGAACCTCACCCGGGCGCCCTTCGAGCTGGCCTGGAGGCCCTCGCCGGCGAGCATCACGCCCGCCTTCACGAGCTCCTCGTTGTACTTGCCCATCGCGGTGAGGAGCTCCTGGCTCGGCATGACGCCCGCCTCCGAGTCCTCGTTCGCCTTGACCATGACCATGAACCGCATCGTCGCGCCTCCTCCGTGGGGTGTTCCGTATCACCGCGACGAACGAATGGTGCCGGGATCGACACGGCGCGTGTGATTGCCACGCGTCCGCCCGGCCCACGCCGGCGCCGGCCGCGGCTCGGTGTGAGAGGATCGGGCGGGTGGCGACCACCAGCCCCTCGTCCTGCCTCGCCCCAGACCGGCCGGTCGACGCCCCGGTCACCCCGCTGCCGGGGCGCTACGCGCGCATGCTGCCCGACCTGCCCCCGCTGGAGTGCGACGACGAGGCGCTGCTGGCGCTGGGCCTGGCCGCCGCCATCCCGGACGACGACCTCGTCGACGGCGGCGAGGCCGCCCGCCGCATCGACTGGTCGCTGATGTTCGACCTGCCCGGCCGGGAGGCGGCCCAGCGCGGCAAGCGCATCGACGGGCGGCTGCCGCGGGCGCTGGTGGAGCTGCCGGCCGCGATCACCGGCGAGGTCGAGCGCGAGGGGTACCGGTCGCTGGCCGGGCGCGACCTGCAGCGTGGCTTCGGGCTCGGCCTGCCCTCGGGCGAGGCCGTCGCCCGGGCCTTCGGCGCGCGCCCGCTCGACGACGACGAGCTGGGGCTGCGGCAAGCGCACTGGTGGACCGCCGAGACGCCCCTGTGCTGTACGTCCTGAAGGAGTCGCAGGCCCG
>DATAGF010000169.1:0-3914 GCA_036257075.1 Miltoncostaeaceae bacterium | reverse complement strand
GGCGGCTGCCCCGCGTAGCGGGCGGCGCGGTCCTCGTCGAACATGGCGCCCACGGGGGCGAGGAAGTCCGACCGCACGAGGCGCCGGGCGTTGTGGTGCCCGCTGATCAGCGGCACCTGGCAGGCCGCGCACCTCACCCGGCGGTCGATCGCGCCCACGACGATGACGTGGCCGGCCGAGTAGCTCGACCCCCAGACCCCGATGCGGTCCGGGTCCACCTCGTCCCGGGTCTGCGCGTAGCTGATCGCGTCCCGGTAGTCGCGCACCTGGGCCCAGGGGTCGATCTCCTGCCGCGGCTCGCCGTCGCTCGCCCCGAGGTTGCGGTTGTCGTAGACCAGGGCCCCGAGGCCCGCCGCGGCGAAGGCCTCGCCGAAGCGGTCGAGGTACATCTCCTTCACCGCCGAGAACCCGTGGGACATCACGATCGTCGGCACGGGACCCGCCGCGCCGTCGGGGACGAACAGCCATCCCCTCAGCGTCACTCCGTCGGCGTCGAACTCGACGTCGGTCCGCATCGCGCCACCCCCTGTCGTCGGCCCGGGTGGACCAACCCTTCACCCGCTCCCGAGGCTCGTCAAGGCAGGGAGGGTCAGGCCAGGGGCCGCCTGCGGAGGCCGCCGACGCAGGCGATGGCGAGCAGGGCGCACCACGCGAGCGTCCAGAGGACGCTGCCCCAGCCCGAGGCCGGCACCAGCACGGGGTTGTCGTTGATCTCGAGCGAGGGCGCCGCGGGGCCGCCGACGTCGCGGGCCTGCAGGTCCGCGATCATCGGCGAGACGATCGCGCGGGGCACGACGTAGTAGAGGGCGTTCACGAGCCCCCCGGCCGTGCCGATCAGGTCCTGGTCGGCGGCGGCCTTCAGGTTGACGGCGGCCTGTGCGGAGATGAAGACGGCCACGGCGAAGGCGCCGGCGGGGACGGGGCCGACCACGGAGCTGGCCGCGCCCGCGGCGAGCATCGTCAGCAGCAGGCTGACGAAGACCGCCAGCGAGTGGACGGCCAGCGGCCCGTCCAGCCCGAGCCCCAGGGCCAGGCTGCCGATCTGCAGGGCGACCGCCCAGGCCGCGACGATGGCGATGAGCGCGGCGACTCGCGCGAGGAGCACGGCGGCGGCGACCTCGCGGCGCGAGGCGCCCGAGCCCACCAGCAGCCCCAGGTGGCCGCCCGCGGCGTCGCGGTTGAGGGCGCCGGCGCCCAGGGGGACGGCGGCGACCAGCCCGCCCAGGAGCAGCAGGGAGGCCGCGCCGCTGCGGAACTGGTCCTCGCGGTCGAGGCCGCTCTCGGCCGCGGCCGCCGCGGCGACGGCGGCGGCGGCGAGCAGGCCGGCGCCGAACACGCCCTGGATCCAGGGGCGGCGGGCCAGGCGCAGGCACTGCGCCCACGACAGCCTCGCCAGGCGGCTCAGCGCGGCGCCCCGTCGGCCATGTCGAGGCGGCCCCCGAGCGCCGGCGCGAGCCCGGCCGGGCGCGAGGAGGCCGCCAGCACGGCGGCGCCGCGGTCCCGCGCGCGGGCGATCTCCCGGAGCGTGTCCGACAGCACCCAGGGGTCGTCGAGCACGACGAGGGGCGGGTCGCCGGCGACGGCCAGGGCGAGGCTCAGCCGCCGCCAGCCTTCGGCGTCGAGACGGCCCGTGCGCCAGCGGGTCACGTATTGCAGGCCCGCGCGCGCCAGGGCGTCGGCGGCGGTCGCGCGCGGGTCGGCCGCCCCGCGCAGGGCGGCGACGGCGCGGGCGGTCTCGTCCACCCGCAGGCCGCTCGCGAAGCCGCCGCCCTGGGGGCCGTAGCCGACGCGCTCGGGCAGGCTCACCTGCCCGGCGCGGGGCACCAGCCCGAGCAGGCCGCGCAGCAGGCTGGTCTTGCCGGCGCCCGCGGCGCCGGCCACCAGCAGGCCCTCGCCCGGGCCAAGGCGCAGGGACACGTCGCGCACGGCCGGGTCGGGGCCCCCGTGGTACCGCACCTCCAGGTCGTCGACGGCGACGATGGCGGCGTCCGCGCCGGTCACCCGGAGCGGATCACCTCGAGCACCTCGTCGCGGCGGCGCTCCATGTCCTCCTCGGACAGGAGCGACTCGAGGTTCAGCCGCAGCAGCGGCTCGGTGTTCGAGGGGCGCACGTTGAAGTGCCAGTCCTCGTACTCGACCGAGAGGCCGTCGATCTCGTACTGCTTGCCGTCCCGGTACCGCTCGCGCAGGCGCTCCAGGGCGGCGGCGGCGTCGTCCACCGTGGAGTTGATCTCCCCGGAGACGTGGTAGCGCTCCCGGAAGCCGGCCACCATCTCCGACAGGGGCTCCCCCGCCGTGGCGATGAGCTCCAGCACCAGCAGCGCCGGGACCAGGCCGGTGTCGGCGTAGAAGAAGTCGCGGAAGTAGTAGTGGCCGCTCACCTCGCCCGCGAAGAGGGCGTCGACCTCGCGCATGCGGCGCTTGATGAAGGCGTGGCCCACGCGCCACATGTCCGGCGTGCCGCCCGCGGCCAGGACCGTGTCGCGCACGGCCCAGGAGGCCCGCAGGTCGTAGACGATCGTCGCCGGGCCCGAGCGCTCCAGCAGGTGGCGGGCGAGCAGCGCCGTCAGGAAGTCGCCCGGCACGAACTCGCCGGTGTCGTCGATGAAGAAGCAGCGGTCGGCGTCGCCGTCGAAGGCGATGCCGAGGTCGGCGCCCTCCTCGCGCACCTTGCCCATCACGAATTCCCGGTTCTCGGGCAGGAGGGGGTTGGGCTCGTGGTTGGGGAAGGTGCCGTCGAGATCGAGGAAGAAGGGCACGGCGTCGATGGACAGGCGCTCGAGGGCGGGCGGGAGGAAGAGCCCCGCCATCCCGTTCGCGGCGTCCATCACCACCCGCAGGTCGCGGACCGCGGCGGGGTCGATGAACGACATGCAGCGGTCGATGTAGCGGTCCAGCAGACCGTCGTCGCGCTCGCGCGAGCCCGGCGAGGGCGCGGCCGGCGGCCCCTCGGCTGCGATCCGCCCGACCTCGCCGATCCCCGAGTCGCCCGAGAGCGGCAGCGCGCCCTCGCGCACCAGCTTCATGCCCGTGTACCTCGGCGGGTTGTGGCTGGCGGTGACGCAGATGCCGCCGTCCAGGCCCCCGTCGCCGACGGCGAAGTAGAGCATCTCGGTGGCGCACAGCCCGAGCTCCGCGACGTCGGCTCCCGCCGCCAGGACGCCCTCGGCCACGGCCTCGGCCATCGAGGGCGACGACAGGCGGACGTCGTGGCCGAGCGCGACCCTCTTCGCGCCGGTGACGGCCACGAAGGCCCCGCCGGCCCGGCGCCCGCCCTCCTCGTCGATCTCGTCGGGGTAGACGCCCCGGACGTCGTACGCCTTGAAGACCCCCGGGGCGAGCGTCACTCGGCGAACCCCCCGACGAGCAGCGCGTAGGTCTCGTCGAGGTGCTGGGGCATCACGCGCACGTCCCCGAGGGCCGGCATGAAGTTCGTGTCGCCGACCCACCGCGGCAGCAGGTGCACGTGGAGGTGGTCGGCGATCCCTGCGCCGGCGGCCCGGCCCTGGTTGACGCCCAGGTTGAACCCCTGGGGCCGCATCCGTTCCTCCAGGACCGCCTGGGAGCGCTGGGCCAGCATCATCATCTCCGTGAGGGTGGGCTCGTCGAGCGCCGCGAGCGTGTCGACGTGAGCGTACGGGACGATCATCAGGTGCCCGTTGTTGTAGGGGTAGAGGTTCATGATCACGAAGGTCCGCTCGGCCCGGTGGAGGATGTAGGTCGCGGCGTCGTCCCCGCGGGCCGCGAGGTCGCAGAAGACGCACGAGGGGCCGTCGTACTCGTCGCCGTGCTCGGCGGAGACGTACTCCATCCGCCAGGGCGACCACATGATGTCGGGACCCGCGCCGCGGTTCCTCATCCGCCCCTCTCCGGGCTCCGCCCGGCGGCGGGGCGCGCCCTCCGAGGGGCGATCA
>DATAGF010000158.1:0-2316 GCA_036257075.1 Miltoncostaeaceae bacterium | reverse complement strand
CACGCGCTTGACCTGCTCGCGCCACCACTCCTCGGCCGGGGGCGAGGTGAAGTCGACCGGCGAGCCGGTGCCCATCCACCAGCGCGCCACGTGCGGCCCGCCGTCCCCCGTCTTCACGAAATGGCCCGCGCGGGCGCCCGGCTCGTAGTTCGACGCCGGCTGCGCGTGCAGGCGCTCCGAGTCCGGGTCGGGAGGTCGCTGGCCGTCGCGCGACTCGATGTTCACCCAGGGCGTGGCCCACACGACAGTGCGCACCCCGCGCTCGCGGAAGCGGGCGACCATACCGTTGAAGTCCGGAAACTGGTGCGGGTTCGGCTCCCAGGTGTTGTATTGGGTCGCCCAGGGCGAGTCGAGCACGATCGCGTCGAGCGGCAGGCGGTGGCGGCGGTAGCCGTCGAAGTCGTCCTCCACGTCGCTCTGGTGCTCGTAGACGTCGCGCGACTTCCAATGCCCGTATCCCCATTCGGGCAGCAAGGGCGGCGTCCCGGTCAGCCGCAGGAAGCGGCGCAGCCGGGCAGCGGGGGTGGGGTCGCACAGGACGTGCAGGCGAAAGGGACCGGCATCTGCCCGCGCCGACACCCCGACCCGGTGGCCGAGGTCGAACTCCGCACCGTCGCCCTCGGTCTCGAGCCAGAGCGCGTAGCCGCGGCTCGCGAGCAGCCAGGGCACCGGCGCGTAGTCGCCCTGTGGGATGCCTCCCACGTCGAGCATGTCGGGCGGGCAGTCGGGGCCCGTGTAGCGGCGGTCGCCGCCGAGCCGGACGTGGCGGCCCGTCTGCTCGACCTCTTCGCCATGGCGGGCGCCGAGCCCGGTGAAGCGTTCGCCGGCCCGCCGCTCCCATTCCGCCCCGATCGGGAATGGGCCGGCGGCCGGCTCGAACTGGATAACCACGCGCTCCTCCTCGAGGTCGACCATGACGGTTCCCAGGTCGCCCTCGAAGCGGCGCCCGTTCAGGGCGGCGGCTCCGAACCACAGCGGGCGCTCGAGCTCCTCGCCCGCGATCATCCCCTCGGTCAGCTGGATGAACTGGTCGCGTGACTCACCCGCCGCGGCCCAGAGCCGCAGCTCCCTGATCAGGCGCCGCCCGCGACGGATCTCGATCGAGAACGGTTCGAGTCCCACGGTCACCCGCAGGGGTCCGCGGTCCAGCACGAGCGGCTCGGGCATGGGCGTTCTTCTGGCAGAGGCGCGGCCGGCGGCTGTTTACATCGAGTGAAGGAGTCAGGGGAGCGGCCGGCGGTACTCGACCAGCTCCATCCCGCCCCAGTGCTCCTCCGTGAACGGCGGCGCGGCGGCGCTCCAGCCCTCGCGCTCGTAGAACCGCCTGGCCCGGGCCTGCGCGAACGGGGTGAAGAGCCTGAAGGTGGAGAAGCCTCGCCGCGCCGCCTCCTCGACCGCGGTGCTGTGCAACCTCGTTGCGATCCCGCCGCCCCAGTGCTCCTCGCGAACGAACAGCTGCCAGAGATGAGCAAGGGCCGGGTCGGGGTCGGGGAAGCCGCCGTGGAGGGCAGCCGGCATCAGCGCCACGTGGCCCGCCATCTTCCCGTGCGCTTCCGCCACGCGGCACCAGACGTCCGGGTCGGCGAGGCGGGCGCGGAAGGGCTCGTGCTCGGTCGGCGGCGGTGCCCAGCCCCCGGGCATGAACTCCCGATAGGTCTCGAATCCGAGCTCCATCGTCAGGGCGATCTCCTCGGCGTCGCCGGGCCCGCCGCGCCGGAAGCTGACCTCGTCCATTCCAGGGGCGACGCTAGCTGGTTCACAGTCACGTCACGCCACGTTCGCCCGCCGGTAACGAAAAGGCGCTCGTTGCAGGCGAATCTGGTTTCAAATGATCCGGACGCCGGTCACCAAAGTGGACCTGCACTGCCACTCGACGGCATCCCAGGAGTCGAAGCTCGGGGTGCAGCGGGCCCTCGGCCTGCCCGAGTGCGCCACGCCGCCCGAGGAGGTGTACGAGCTCGCGCGGCGGCGGGGCATGGACCTCGTCACGATCACCGATCACGACACGATCTCCGGCGTGCTCGAGATCGCAGACAGGCCGGACGTGTTCGTCTCCGAGGAGCTGACCGCCTGGTTCCGCGGGGAGCCGCAGGCCGTGCACGTGCTCTGCTGGGGCATCACTCCGCGGGCCCACGACTGGCTGCAGCGGCATGCGGGCGACGTCGACGAGGTGGCGGAGTAGCTCCACGGGAACGCGATCGCCTGCGCCCTGGCCCATCCCTTCTACGCGGTCGCCGCGCCCCTGACGGCGCGCCACCGCCGTCGGCTCGCGCGCCTGTTCCCGGTCTGGGAGACGAGGAACGGCGCCCGCGCCCG
>DATAGF010000154.1:0-11105 GCA_036257075.1 Miltoncostaeaceae bacterium | reverse complement strand
TGCGGCGTCGCCGTCACGGCCGGCGTCTCGGCGACCTGCGGCTCGGCCGGCGCGTCGTCGCCGACCAGCTCGGCGGTCAGCGCCCCGACGCCGCCGGCGAGCACGAGGCCCGCGGCGACAGCGGCGACCAGGCCGAGGCGGCGCGGCGAGACCCGCCGCTTGGGCACGGCGGGCGGGCGGTCGTGATCGCCGCCGGCCCGCTCCGACAGCGGGGGCAGGGGCCCGCGCGGGTGCGGGGGGTCCAGCGGGGGGAGGCCGGGGCCGCGCTCGGGGCGGGGGGCGAGGGGCGGGAGTCCCTCGGTGCGCGGGCGTGGCTCGAGGGGCGGCAGGCCGGTCACGTCCGGGGTTGTATCGCGGAAGGGCGAAGGAGGGGTTCAACGGACGTTAAGGGAATTGGGGCTGTCGAGGAACCAAGGTCGCGCAGATGCCGAGCGAACACCGAGCATTCGGATGGACGCGGCCGACGCCGATGCCTGTGGGCATCGGCGTTGACGCGGACGCCGAAGGGCGACGGTGTGGAGCCGGCAGGTGCGACCCGACTTCTTCGACAGTCCCTAGGTGCGGCGGCGCCCCGCCGCGCCCCTGCGGTCCGCGAGCTCGTCCGCCAGCTCGTCGGCCAGGCGGGCCCGCTCGGCGGCCCGGGCGGCGCGCACGCGCAGCGAGTCGAGGCGCGCCCGGCCGTCCTCGTCCAGCTCCCCGACCGCGTCCGCCTCCTCGTAGCGGGCGAGCCGCTCGGCGAGGCTCCGCACCCGCTCCCAGAGCTCGTCGGCGACGGCCTCGGAGCGGTCGGGCGGCGCACCGGGATGCCGGGCTGCGCCCGCCGCCTCTGGCGGGCGGCGGTGCTCGTCCCGGCCGGTCACGCCCCGGCGGGCTCCGGCGGCGGCGCGTTCGGGCCCGCCGCGCCCTGGGCGGCCGCCGCGCTGCGCGGCCGGCGGCGCCGGCGGCGGCGGCGGCGCGTGGTCGGGGCGGCCCCCTCCGGCGGGGCCTCGCCCTCGCGGCGCTCCTCGCGCCGCTCCGGCTGGGCCTGGGCCTCGGCGCCCTGGGCCGCGGCGCCGTCCGGCCCCTGCCCCGACCGCAGCCGACGGCGCCGGCGCCGGCGGCGCGCCCCGGGGGCGCCCTCCTCGCCGGCCCGCTTGCGCTGCTCGCCCACGCCCACCACCTCGGGCTCGGGCAGCCGCGGGAAGCGGGCCCGCAGGGCGTTGTAGGCCCGGCGCGACAGCAGCGCCTTCGGCTGCATGGCGCCCACGGCGGCCCGCAGCGCGCGGCGGGCATCGGGGCTGGAGAGGTCGAGGGCGTCGAGGTGGCCGCGCAGCTTCGCCCACCCGCCCGCGGCGGCAGCGGCGCGACCGGCCAGGCGCAGGTGCTCGCTGCGGGCCGGCACGTCGCCCGGGCCCAGCATCACCAGCAGCCGGGCCGCCTGGCCCAGGCGCAGGGCGCTCTCGTCGTCGGGCGGGGCCGGGTCGGGCGGCGGCTCGCCGGCGGCGCGCAGCCACAGGCCGATGAGGGCGAGGTCGCCGCCGTTCGAGATCAGGTGGTGCGCCTCCCAGGCCGCGATGCGCGCGACCTCCTGGTTGCGGCCGGGCCGCGCGTTGTCGGCGAGCCCCCGCGAGACGTCCCAGGCCCAGCTCGGGGCCCACGATGAGGCCTCGTCGAGGGCCGACCAGCGGCGGCGGCGGTCGCCGGAGCGCCCGAGCTGCTCCAGCGTCGCCAGGCGCTCCCACCGGCCCGACTGGTCGGCGTGCCACCACAGCGCCCGCAGCCGCTCGCGGGAGGTCATTCGCAGCCGGTCGAGCACCCGCCGGGGCACGTCGTCCGGGAGCGCGCGCCGCAGGTCGGGCTGCACGAGCAGGGCCGTCGCCCACGCGCGCCAGAGCGGCTGGTCCGCGCCGTCGTGGAGGCGCCGCGCGACAAGCCCGCTGAGCGCCCACCACGGCACCGCCGCGAGCGGGTCGATGCCGCTCGTGACGAGCTCGATGAGCTCGTCGACCGTGACGTCGTGGCCCGCGGCCTCGACCCACTCCTCCATGAGCGTGACGGGCAGGAGCGCCGGGTCGGCCTCGCGCCAGCCGCCGTCGGCCAGGCCGGCGGCGATCAGGCCCGGGGCGGCGGCCGGGTTCACCAGCTTCGCGGACGCGTCCTGGTCGGCGAGGAGGGCCGCGGCCTTCGCCAGCTTGCCGCGCTCGCCGGTCTCGGGCGGGCCGGCGACGCGCCCGAGCGGCTTGTACCAGCCGAGCCCGAAGACGTCGTGGCTGGTCTGGACGCCCATCGGGTCGCCCACCGGCAGGAACTCGACCGAGACGGCCTCCTTGTCGGGCGCCGGCCGCATCACCCGCCCGAGGCGCTGGACGAAGACGCGCTCGGAGGTCGTGGGGGCCAGGTGCATGACCACCGAGGCGCGCGTCTCGTCCCAGCCCTCCGTGAGCAGGTCGGCGTTGCAGAGCACGTCGATGCGCTCGGAGGCGAAGTCGAACAGGACCCGCTGCAGCTCCCGCGCCGGGGTCTGCCCGGAGACGGCGGCCGCGCGGACGCCGCGGGCCGCGAACTCCTCGGCCAGGGCGTGCGCCTGGGCCACGGTGGCGGTGTAGGCGACGCCCGCCAGGTTCAGCGGCGCGAAGTGCTCGCCCCAGACCTCGGCGCAGGCCCGGTGCCACTTGGCGCGGTCCAGCGCCCGGCCCAGGGAGGCCTGGTCGAAGTCCCCGCGCACCCTGGCGACGTCGGAGAGGTCGACCGCCCGCTCCACCCGGAGCGAGCGCAGCGGGCAGAGGATGCCACGCTCGATCGCCGAGAGCCGATCGAGGGTCGTCGCCACGGGGCCGAAGACCTGCTCCACGTGGCCCGTGGTGGTGGCGCCGGTCGCGGTGAAGCCGACGACCATCGCGTTGGTCGCCCGGTCGAGCATCTTCCGCGTCTGGGCGCCGAGGGTCGTGTGCGCCTCGTCGCAGATGAGGAGCGTGACCGACTCCCAGTCCATGCGCTCCTGGTGCCGCAGCGCCGCCTGGTAGGTGCAGACGGCCACGCCCGGCTTGCCGGCCGAGTCGGGGCCCTCGGGGTGCGACGGCACCGAGGGGAAGTGGCGGGCCAGCCCGGCGAAGGTCTGCTCGGCCAGGTTGCGGCGCGGCACCAGCACGAGGGTGCTGCCGCCGAGCGCCGCGGCGAGGGCGAGGAACATGACGGTCTTGCCCGAGCCGGTGGGCGCGTCCACCCAGGTGCGGGTGGCCCCGTGCGAGAGGCGCGCCGCGAGCTCGTCGAGGGCCTCCAGCTGGTGCTCCCGCAGGACGACGTCCGGCCAGGCGGCGGCCGGGTCCGCCAGCGCGCGCGAGAGAGCCTCGCCTGGCGGCGCCGGGGCGGTCTGTTCCGTCGTGGGATGCGATCCGTCGGGCATCTCGTTCCGGCCTCTCGCGCAGGCAAGCGCGGGCAGAGGCCGCGGTACGACTCCGGCCGCGCGTCGTTCGATGGGAGCCGGCGTGGGGAGCGGAGTCCTGGGACGCCGGCAGCGCGGGGCAGCGCGACCTGTGCGGAACCATATCACCGCATCCGGCGGGCGCGCATGTTCCGCGACCGGCGGGAGGGCGGCGTTCCGGCCGCGGGACCGGGTAGCATCGCCGACGGTCCCCACGCTTCCGTACGTCCGCGACATGGCAACCGACCCCGACACCGCCTCCAGCGACCGCGCCGCCGGCGCCCGCGCGTGGCTGCGCCCGGCGCTCCTGGTCATCTCCTGCCTCGTGATCGGGTTCGTCGCGGGCTGGATCCTGCGCGGCGACGACGGCCCCGCCACGGTCCTCGCCCCGCCCGCGCCCGAGCCGGCCGGCGAGGCCGGAGCCGGGACGACCGGCGGGACCACGACCGCGCCGGCGACCACGGCGCCGGCGACGACGGCCCAGGAGCAGCCCGAGGCCCCGCCCGCCCGCGACCAGGTCCGCCTCGCCGTGCTGAACGCGACCGACATCCAGGGGGCGGCCGGGCGCGCGGCCGACGAGGCCGAGAGCCTCGGTTACACCGGCGTGACGGCGGGCAACGCCCCCACCAGCAGCGACCCGGACACGGTCTACTACCGGCAGGGCCAGGAGGCCGCCGCCCAGCGCGTCGCGGCCGATCTGCAGGTCGACGAGGTGGCCCCCCTGCCGGCCTCGGGCGGGCTCGCCGCGGCGGTGCCCGCCGACGCGCAGGTCGTCCTCGTCATCGGCCCCGGCTAACGCCCGCCCCGGACGGGGATACTCAGGGGATGACGACGCCCTCGGTCGGGGTCCGGATCCCCCAGTACGGCTCGACGTGGCCGCAGGTCCGCGACTTCGCCGTGCGCGCCGAGCGCCTCGGCTTCGAGGGCCTCTGGGCCAACGACCACCTTCAGTCCCCCGGGCGCGTGAAGGAGGAGCCGGCCTTCGACGCGCTCACGACCCTGGCCGCGATCGCGGCGATCACCAGCCGGCCCCGCCTCGGCATCGCCGTGCTGTCGGCGAGCTACCGGCCGGCCGCGCTGGCGGCCAAGATGGCGACGGTCCTCGACGTCATCTCGGGCGGGCGCCTGATCGTGGGCCTCGGGACCGGCTCCGACGTGCCCGAGCACCGGGCCTACGGCGTGCCCTTCGGCTCGCCGGGCGAGCGCGCGGCGGCGCTGCGCGACGCGCTCGAGATCATGCGCGCGATGTTCGCCCACCCCGAGGGGGCCGACGTGCCGGGGGCGCTGGAGGGCGCGCCGAACCAGCCGCCGCCGGCTCAGCCCGGCGGCCCGCCGATCCTGCTCGCGGCCCACCGGGCCCGGCTGCTGCGGCTGGCCGGGGAGCGGGCCGACGGCATCGTGGCGGCCTTCGTCGGCCCCGAGGAGGTCGCCTCGCGCCTGGCCGTCGCCGACGAGGCGCGCACCGCGGCCGGGCGGCCGCCGCTCCGGTGCGCCCTCTACACCTTCGCCCTGCCGGTCCAGAGCGTCCGCGAGGCCGACGCGTGGCTGCGCCCGGAGGCGGAGGCCCTCGGGTCCACGCCGGCCGGCCTGCTGCGGTGGCTGCGCGGCACCGGGATCGTCGGCGAGCCGGACGAGGTCGCCGCCGAGATCCGGCGCCTTGGCGAGGCGGGCGTCACCGACGCGGCCCTCGTCCTGCCCTCGCGCGTCCCCGCGGAGGCGCTCGACGCCCTCGCCGAGGCGGTCCTGCCTGCGCGGCCCGCGGCGGCCGCCCCCCCGCCGACGCGCCGGCGGGCCGAGGCGAACCTGGTCCAGTTGCTCGTGGAGCGCCACGCCGAGGGCGGCCTCGGCGACGCCCCGGCGGCGGTCGACGAGACGGGCCGCTGGACGTTCGCCGAGCTGTCGGCGGCCGCCGCCCGCGCGGGGGGCGCGCTGCGCGAGGCCGGCGCCCGGCGCGGCGACCGCGTGGCCATCGCGCTGCGCGACGGCAGGCCCTGGGTCGCGTCGTTCCTCGGCGCGGCGCGCATCGGGGCGGTCGCCGTCCCGCTCGACCCCGGCTCGGGCCCGGAGCGCCTGGCCGACGCGCTCGAGGACTGCGAGCCGGCGGTGCTGGTCGCCGACGCCGAGGAGGTCGCGTCGCCCCGCGGGGTGCCCGCGCTCGGGCCCGACGCACTCGACGCCGGCCCGCCGGCCCCGGTCGCCGCCGTGCACCCGGAGGACCTCGCCTACCTCGTCTACTCATCGGGCTCCACGGGCCGGCCCAAGGCCGCCATGCACGCCCACCGCGACCTCCGCGCGGGCATCGAGACCTACGCCGCCGAGGTGCTGGGGATCGGGCCCGGCGACCGCTGCCACTCGACGGCGCGGCTCTTCACCTCGCTCGGCTTCGGCAACGGCTTCTTCCGCGTCCTCGGGCGGGGGGCGACGGCGGTGATGGCGGGGGTGCTGCCCACCCCGCGCGTGGTCCTGGCGACCGTGGCGCGCGAGGGCGTGACCGTCCTGACGGCGGTGCCGACGCTCTGGGCGCAGCTGGCGCGCTTCCTCGAGCGCCACCCCGACCCCGAGGCCCTCGCCTCGGTGCGCCTGGCGGTCTCGTCCGGCGACAGCCTGCCGCCGGCCGTCGCCGCCCGTCTCCGCGAGATCGCGGGGCTCGACCTGATCCAGGGGCTCGGCTGCTCGGAGTGCTCGAACATCGTGATCTCGACCCGTCCGGGGGAGGCGCTCGACGGGATGCTCGGGCGGGCGGTCGAGGGGGTCGACATCCGCCTCGCCGACGACGAGGGGCGCGCCGTTGAGCCGGGGACGCCCGGCCGGCTCTGGATCCGCAGCGACTCCAACACGACCGGCTACTGGCGCCGGGTCGCCGAGACCCGCGAGGTCGTGTTCGGCCCCTGGCTGCGCATGGGCGACGTCCTCGCCGAGACGGACGGCGTCTACCGCCACCTCGGGCGCGCCGACGACCTCTTCAAGGTCGACGCGCGCTGGGTCAGCCCCGTCGAGGTGGAGGCCGCCCTGCTCGCCCACGCCGCCGTCGCCGAGGTGGCCGTCGTGGGCCGGCCCGACGACGACGGCCTGCTGCGGCCGGCCGCCTTCGTCGTGCTGGCGCCGGAGGCGGAGCCCGGCCACGACCTGGCCGCCGCGCTGCGGCGCCACGTCGCCCGCGCCATCGCGCCCCACAGCGCGCCCCAGACCGTGACCGTCGTCGACGAGCTCCCGCGGCTCCCCTCAGGGAAGCTCGACCGGCGGCGCCTGCGCGCGTAGGTGATCGAGGAGCAGCTCGTTGACGCGGTCCGGCACCTCCTCCTGCACCCAGTGGCTGACGCCGGGCAGGCGCTCGACCCGCAGGGGCCCGGTCACGGTGGCCGCGGTGCGCTCCAGCAGCAGCGGGTCCATGTAGGCGTCGTCCTCGCCCCAGATGATCATGGTCGGCACCGTGATCTCCGGCGGGTCGGGCGGGTCGCGGAGCCAGGAGGCCGGCGGCATGTTGGCCCGGTAGTAGTTCAGGGCGGCGGTGAGGGCGCCGTCGCGCCGCAGCGCGTCCACGAGCGCCTCGCGCTCCTCGGGCGGGAACGTCCCCGGCGCCGCGGTGTCGAAGACGAAGCGGCGCAGGTTGGCGAAGTCGTCGTCCGAGAGCCAGGCCTCGGCCACGCCGGGGAACTGGAAGAGGAGCATGTACCAGCTCTTGGCCTGCTGGCGCGCGTCCTCGCGGCGCAGGCGGGCCGACACCGGCCCCTGGGGCGCGTTCAGGATGGTGAGCGAGCGGACCATCTCCGGCCGGCTCCCCGCCAGCCCCCAGGCGAGGCTGCCGCCCCAGTCGTGGCCCACCACGTGGGCGGCCTCGTGGCCGAGCGCGCGGATCAGGCCGGCCACGTCGCCGACCAGCGTCCGGGCGGCGTAGTCCTCCACCGCCGGCGGGCGGTCCGAGCCGCCGTAGCCGCGCAGGTCGGGGGCGACGGCGTGGAAGCCGGCCTCCGCGAGGGCCGGCAGCTGGAAGCGCCAGGAGCGCGCGGTCTCGGGGAAGCCGTGCAGCAGCACCACCGGCTCGCCGCCGGGGTCGCCGGCCTCGGCGACCGACAGGCGCAGGTCGCCGACGTCGATGCGCCGCGCGCCCTCAGTCAGCGAGGGCCTCCTCGAGGGCGGCGAGCCGGTTCGCGGCGTCGAGCGCCGCGACCTTGTATGCCTCGGCGAGGGTTGGGTAGTTGAACACCGCGTCCACCAGGTAGTCGACCTTGCCGTTGAGCGCCATCGCCGTCTGGCCGATGTGCACGAGCTCGGTCGCGCCGGGCCCGAAGGCGTGGACGCCGAGGAGGGTGCGGTCGTCCGCGTGCACCATCAGCTTCAGCATCCCGTGGGTGTCGCCGAGGATCTGGCCGCGGGCCAGCTCGCGGTAGCGGGAGATCCCCACCTCGTAGGGCACGCCCGCCTCCGTGAGCTCGGCCTCGTTCCTGCCGACGAAGCTGATCTCGGGGATCGCGTAGATGCCGAAGGGCAGCAGGTTGTCCACCAGCGTGTCGGCGGGGTGGCCGAAGGCGTCGAGGGCGGCGATCCGGCCCTGCTCGGCGGACGACGCCGCGAGGCTGGGGAAGCCGACCACGTCGCCCACCGCCCAGACGTGGCCGACCGCGGTGCGGTAGGTCTCGCCGACCTCGAGGTAGCCCCGGTCGGTCGGCACGAGCGGAAGCACGTCGAGGCCGAGGCCGTCGACCGCCCCGCGCCGGCCGGCCGAGTAGAGGACCACGTCGGCGGCGATCTGCTTGCCGCTCTCCAGGCGCGTGACGGTGCCGGCCGGGTGCTCCTCCACCGCCACCACCTTCTCGCCGACCCGCAGCGTGAGGCGCCGGTCGCGCAGATAGAACAGGAGCGCCTCGACGATCTCCTTGTCGCAGAACGGCAGCACGTCCGAGCGCCCGTCGATGAGCGTGACCTTGCAGCCGAGGGCGGTGAACATCGACGCGTACTCGACGCCGATGACGCCGGCGCCGACGACGACCATCGTGTCGGGAATCGCCTCCAGGTGCAGGATGCCGTCGGAGTCGAGGATGGTGCGCTCGTTGAAGGCCACGCCGTCGGGCCGGGTCGGGGTCGAGCCGGGGGCGAGGATGAAGCGCTCGGCGGCGAGGCGCCGCTCGCCGTCGTCGGACGCGACGCGCAGCTCGTGCGGGCCGACGAACGAGGCCGTGCCGTCCACCATCGTCACGTGGTTGCGCATGAACTGGTCGCGGACCACGTTGCGCTCGGTCTCGATGACCTGCTCCATGCGCCCGCGGAGGTCATCGAAGGTCAGGTCCGCCTTGACGCGGAATGCCTGGCCGTAGATCTCGCGCTGTCCGAGGCCGGTCAGGTAGAGGATCGCCTCCCGCAGCGTCTTGCTGGGGATCGTCCCGGTGTTCGTCGACACCCCGCCCAGCATCGGCCCGCGGTCGATGACCACGACGCGCTTGTGCAGCTTGGCCGCCTGCATCGCGGCCTTCTGCCCTCCCGGACCGGACCCGACGACCGCGAGCTCGTACTCGACGCCCACGCCTCGAACCTACAGGGGCGGGAGCCTTGCGCGGCCCGCCGCGGGCGGATCATCATTGGCCGCGGCCTACCTCGCCCCGAACTGGTTCACCCGCAAGGTCTTCAACCCGCTGGCGATGCGGCTCGGCATCGCGGGGACGGAGACCCTGACGGTCCACGGACGGCGCAGCGGCCGGCCGATGCGCGTACCGGTCATCCCGGTCGAGCACCGCGGGGACCGCTACCTGGTGTCGACGCGGGGCGAGTCGGGCTGGGTCAGGAACCTCCGCGCCGCCCGCGGCGGCAAGCTGACGCGGCGGGGCAGGACCCTCGACTTCGCGGCGGACGAGGTCCCGGTCGACTCGCGCCCGCCGGTGCTCTCGGCGTACCGCGACAAGGTCGGGCGGGAGGCCCAGCGCTACTTCGACCGCCTGCCCGACCCCGCCGACCACCCGGTCTTCCTGATCGACGCCGAGGCCGGCCGGTCTCAGAGCGCGACGGCGGGCTCGTAGCCCGCGGCGATCGCCGCGCAGATGACGCGCGGCGTGAGCACCCTCACGCGGCCCGAGGGCGGCCGGCGCGCGAGCGTGTAGCCGCCGGGCCTCCACCCGCGCACGCCGCCGTCCCAGATCAGGTAGGCCTCGCCGCCCATCTCGACCATTGTCCCGTCGGGGAGCTCGTGCGCCCCTGCCGTCCAGCGCCGCATCCTCCCGGGCGCTTCCAGGCGGTCCTCGTCCAGGCTCCGGTCGAGCGCCTCGAGCGAGCTCGTCGGGTCGGCACCGGTCGCGCGGGCCCAGGCCTCGCGGAAGCGCAGCGCGTCCGCGCGGCGGCACTCGTGGCACGGCCGGTGGCCGGCGGCGAGCGCCGTGGCCTCGTCCAGGAAGAACAGCTCGGTGTACCGGCCCGGCGTCATCGGCGCGCGCCGCCGGCCCCGGAACTCGGTGAGGCACGCGATCCAGCGCCGGCCCCTGCTGAAGCGCACGATCCTCCCGTGCTCGTCGTGCAGAACGCCGCGGTTCCCCATGAGCGAGCCGCGCTCGGGGTACGCCACGAGCTCGGAGTAGGGCGTCACACGGTTCCGGCGCGGCATCTCCCCGTTCCGCTCAGACCCCGAGCGGTCTCGGAACGCGCCCTGCGGTGACCGGCGCCGGCGACATGGCCGCCCACGCTACCCGGGCCCGCCGTCGCCCGGCAATCGCCGGCGCCCACGGGCACCGCGCGCCATGCGAGGTCAGTTGCTTGACACTGCAAATACAGTACGACCAGCCAGGTTGCTTGCACAATCAACTTCCATGATGGACGCAGCGGAGGGAGCGACGATGAGGCTCGATGGCCTGCACCACGTGACGGCGATCACCGGCGACGCGCCGCGGAACGTGGACTTCTACGCCCGGGTGCTCGGCCTCCGGCTGACGGCGAAGACGGTCAACCAGGACGACCCGGGCGTCTACCACCTCTTCTACGGCGACGAGCTCGCCCGGCCGGGCGCGGACATCACCTTCTTCGAGTATCCGGGCGCCGCGCCGGGGCGGCCGGGTGCCGGCATGGTGCACCGGGTCGTCTGGCGCGTCGCGTCCCCCGAGGCGCTGGACTTCTGGGCCGGGCGCCTGGCGGCGGAGGGAGTCGCGGCCGAGCGCGACGGAGAGGCGCTGCGCTTCGCCGATCCGGAGGGCCTCGGCCACGAGCTGGTCGTCGCGACGGTCGCCGACGAGCCGCTGATCGCCGACCACCCCGAGGTCCCGGCCGAGGTCGCGCTGCAGGGCTTTGAGGGCGTGCGCGCGCACAGCTTCCGCCCCGAGGGGACCGCGGCGCTCCTCGAGAAGCTGATGGGCGCCGGGCGCCGGCCCGACGAGGCGTGGGAGCTGCGCGGGCCCAGCCGTGGCGGGTGGATCGCGCTCGACCCCGCTCCGGCCGGGCGCGGGCGCCAGAGCGCCGGCACCGTCCACCACGTGGCCTGGGCCACGACGGACGCCGAGCAGGGCGCGTGGCTCGGCCGCCTGGAGGAGGCCGGCGTCCCCAACAGCGGGATCATCGACCGCCACTACTTCCACTCGCTCTACTTCCGCGAGCCGGGCGGGGTCCTCTTCGAGCTCGCCACCGAGGAGCCGGGCTTCACGGTGGACGGCCCGGTCGAGGAGCTCGGGCGCCGGATCATCCTGCCGCCGTGGCTGGAGTCCCGTCGGGCCGAGGTGGAGGCGCGGCTGACCCC
>DATAGF010000144.1:0-2019 GCA_036257075.1 Miltoncostaeaceae bacterium | reverse complement strand
GACCTCTTCGCGGGCCCGCGCCGGGGGCAGATGCAGGGGCTGATCACGGCGGTGTGGGGGGTCGCGAGCATCGCGGGACCCCTCCTCGGCGGCGTCATCGTCGACGGCTGGAGCTGGCGCTGGATCTTCCTCCTGAACCTCCCGCTCGGCGTGCTCGTCATCGGGCTGGTCCTCGGCGGGCTGGCCGAGACGGGGAGCCACGCGGCGGGGCGGTCGCTCGACCTGGCGGGGGCGGGGACCTTCCTCGTGGGGGTGACCGGCTTCATGCTCGCCCTGCTCCCGTCAGGCGGCGCGCGCGGGGGAGGCGGCCTCGGCGTCGACCGGCTCGGCGCGGTCGCCGTCGCCGCCCTGGGCCTCGCCGCGTTTGTCTGGGCCGAGCGTCGCTCGGCGGATCCGCTCCTGCCGTGGAGCCTCTTCGGCGAGCCGGTGTTCACGGCCGCCTCGGTCGCGGGGTTCTTCTCGAGCGCGGCGATGTTCGGGGCGCTCGTGCACGTTCCCCTCCTGGTCCAGTGGGGGCACGGCACCGATGCGACGACGGCCGGGCTCTCGCTGATGACGATGAGCACCGGCTGGTCGGTGGGCGGGCTCGTCGCTGGTCAGGCCCTCAACCGGCTCGGCTTCCGGGCGCTGTCGCTCGCGGGCGCCACCCTCATGACGATGGGCTATGCCGCGCTCGCCCTCTGGCCCGACGTCGACTGGGGGACCCTGCTCGTCATCGGCGGGGTGACCGGCATCGGCATGGGACTGGTCTCCATCACCCTGGTCGTGGCCGTGCAGAGCGCCATCGAGCCCGCACACCGCGGGGTCGCGACCTCGGGCCTCCTCTTCTTCCGCAACATCGGCGCGACGCTCGGCGTGGCGCTCATGGGCGCCACCCTCACCGCGCGCCTCGGGACGCGGCTGGCCGGGTTGGAGGCGGGGGCCCGGCACCTGCCGCCGGACCTGGTCCCCGCGCTCGTGGGGGCCGTGGGGTTCATCTTCTGGCTCGGTGTCGGAGCCACGGTGCTGACCCTGGTCGCGACCTACTTCCTGCCGGACGGCACGCCTGGAGCCGCGACGGCCCCGGCACGCCGCGAGGTGCTCGGATGAGGCGTAGGGAGGTGCTCGGATAAGGCGCAGAAAGGTGCTCGGATAAGGCGCAGAAAGGTGCTCGGATAAGGCGTAGGGAGGTGTTCGGATGAGCAGCGACCAGTTGCGCATCGACATCGAGCGCCTGCGACGGGACATCGAGGGGCTGGCCGCGATCGGGCGCGATCCCACGGGCGGCATCTCGCGGCCCGCGTGGAGCGAAGCTCACGAGGCGGGGCGGGCCTGGCTCCTCGGCCGTCTCCGGGAGGCGGGCCTCGACTCGCGCGTGGATCCGGCCGGCAACATCTTCGGTCGGCTCGGCGACGCGCTGCCGGCGGTCGTCACGGGCTCCCACATCGACACCGTGCCGCGCGGGGGACCGCTCGACGGCGCGCTCGGCGTGCTCGCCGGCCTCGAGTGCCTGCGCACGGTGGCGGCGTCCGGTGTGAAGCTGCCGCGCGCCCTCGAGGTCGCCGCGTTCACGGACGAGGAAGGCCGCTTCTACGGATTCTTCGGCTCTCGCGCGATGACCGGGAGCCTCGACCGCACGCTCTGCGAGCGGCTCGCCGATCCGAGTGGGCTCGCGTTGCCGGAGGCGATGCGGCGCGCAGGCTTCGACCTCGCGCGAGCCCCCGAGGCGCGCCGGGCCCCCGGCGAGATCGCCGCGTACGTGGAGCTCCACATCGAGCAGGGGCCGTGGCTCGAGGCCGAGGACGTGCCGATCGGCGTGGTCGAGGGCATCGTCGGGATCCGGCGCTTCCGGCTGACCTTCGTGGGTCAGCCCGACCATGCCGGCACGACGCCGATGGATCGCCGGCGGGACGCCTTCCTGACCGCGGCCGAGTACGCGACGAAGAGCCGGGCGCTGGTGGTGCGCGGCGGCCTGGGCCGCGCCGTCACGACGATCGGCGTCGTCGACGTCCGGCCGGGCGTGCCGAACATCGTGCCCGA
>DATAGF010000128.1:0-2388 GCA_036257075.1 Miltoncostaeaceae bacterium | reverse complement strand
CGAGCAGGCCGCGATGACCCACCAGGCGTCGGTGGTCGGCACCTCGACGGCGAAGAAGCTCCGCAGCGCCTCCACCTGAAGGCCCAGGGTGAAGACGAGGGCGAAGGCCGCGACCATGCCCCACACCCAGGGCCGGACCTTCCGCCGCTCCACCCCTCGCTCGACCTCGATGACGATGCCGAGGCCGACCGCGGTCGCCACCACCACGGCGGCGCTCCGCCCCTGGATCACGGAGAGGTCGAGCGGCCCGCGCACGATCAGGTAGGCGGCCGCGATCGCCGTCGCGGCGATGAGGCCCGCGGGCAGGACGAAGGCCGCGAGCGAGCGGAGGAAGCCCTCGCGGCGCACCGGCCCCGAGCTCTTGGAGAGGGCCAGGAAGAACGCCGGGATGCCGATCGTGAGCGACGAGGTGACGCTCAGGTGGCGGGGCAGGAAGGGGAAGGCGATCGGCGCGAGCCCGAACGTGGCGAGCAAGACGGCCGAGTAGACGGACTTGGCCACGAAGAGCTTGGCCACGCGGTGGGTGTTGCGGATGATCCGCCGCCCCTCCTCGACGGCCGCGGGCACGGTGGCGAACTGGTTCGTCAGCAGCACGAGGTCGCTGACGCCCTTGGCCATCTGGCTGCCGTTGCCCATCGCGATCGCCAGGCGCGCCTCCTTCAGCGCGAGGACGTCGTTGACGCCGTCGCCGCACATCGCCACGTAGCGCCCCCGCTCGGTGAGGCCGTGGACCAGGCGCCGCTTCTGCTCGGGCGTCACACGGCCGAAGACCGTCGTGCGCAGGGCGGTGTCGGCGAGGGCCTCGTCGTCGTCGGGGATGTCGGGCCCGGCGAGCGCCGCCTCGGCGCCCGGGACGCGGGCGGCCAGGGCCACGGCCTGGACCGTGTCGACGCCGTCGCCGCTGATGACCTTGAGGTCGACGCCCTGGGAGGCGAGGAAGGCCACCGCGCCGACCGCCTCGGCGCGGAGCCCCTCCACCAGCAGGGCGATGCCGACCGGCTCGAGGCCGCCGGGCAGGGCCTCGCCGTCGAGCGGCGCCGCCGTGCGGGCGAGGAGGACGACCCGCCGTCGCTCACGCGCGTGGCGCACGATGGACTCGCGCACGGGCGCGGGCACCGGAACCCCGTCGCGCGCGAGCACGTCGGGCGCGCCGAGGACCAGCGTCCCCGTCCCGTCGAGCTGGACCGCGCTCCACTTGCGCGCCGACGAGAAGGGCACCTCGGCCGCCACGGGCCGCGCCTCGGCCGGGATGCCCTCCGCGATCGCCTGGCTGGTGCTGTTGCGGGCGCCGGCGCTCGCCGCGAGCGCCCCCAGCAGCGCCCGCAGCTCGCGCTCGTCGTGGCCCGGCGCCGGCTCGACGCCGTCCAGGCGGATGCGGTTGTCGGTCAGCGTCCCGGTCTTGTCGAAGCAGACCGTGTCGACGCTCGCCAGGCTCTCGACGGCGTTCAGGCGCTGGGCAAGCGTCCCGAGCCGGCCCAGCCGCACGGCGGCGACGGCGAAGGTCAGGCTGGTGAGCAGCACGAGGCCCTCGGGCACCAGCGGCACGAGGGCGGCCACCGCCGTGTCGATGGAGTCGGTGACCCCGCGGTCCTGGAGGGCGAGCGCGACCACCAGGGCGATGGCGAGCGGGACCATCGCGGCGACGGTGATCTTCAGCACGGTGTTGATGTCCTGCTGGAGCGGGCTGAGGAGCGTCCGGGTGCCGCGGGCCTCGGACGCGATGCGCTCGGCGAAGCTCTCGGCGCCGATCTGCTCGACCTCGTAGTCGCCGGAGCCGGCGGCGCAGTAGGCGCCCGACAGGACCTCGTCGCCCTCGGCCTTGGCGACCTGGTCGCTCTCGCCGGTGAGGATCGACTCGTCGAGGGAGAGGGTCCGGGCCGCGACCACGCGCCCGTCGGCGACGACCTGGTCGCCGGGCTCGAGGTGGACCGCGTCGCCGACGACCACCCGGTCCACCGGCAGCTCCGCGATCTCGCCGTCGCGCCAGGCGCGCGCCTTCGGGGCGGCCAGCAGGGAGAGCCGGTCGAGGGTGCGCTTGGCGCGCACCTCCTGGAAGATCCCGATCGCCGTATTGGCGACGATCACGCCCCCGAAGAGCGCGTCGCGCGGGTCGCCGAACACGAGCACCAGCACGAGGAGCGTCCCCAGGATGAGGTTGAACACCGTGAAGGTGTTCGACCAGACGATGTCCCGGTAGCTGCGGCTCCCGCGAGGCGGCGGGCGCGGCGGCGACGCCTCGAGGCGCTCGCGCGCCTCGGCCGAGCTCAGGCCGAGGACGGCCATCGCGGGTCGCCGGGCGGCGCGCCCCCCGCCCTAGCCTTCGTCCTCCCCGGCGGCCCGCGCCCCGAGCGACGCGAGCGTGAAGAGCGAGAACAGGATGCCCAGCAC
>DATAGF010000124.1:0-4488 GCA_036257075.1 Miltoncostaeaceae bacterium | reverse complement strand
GGGGCGACGTGCGGCGCACCTCGGCCGACGCGTCGCTGGCCCGCCGCGACCTCGGCTGGCGCCCGCGGGTGCACCTCAGGGACGGGCTGGCCTCCCAGCTCAGCTGGGTGCTGGGGCGATCTGCTGGTCTCCATCTCGAGGCCCACCGCCGCGGCGGTCTCGACGCCGCCGTTCACGACGTGGATCACGCTCCTGGCGCCGGCGCGCTGCAGGAGGCTGGCGCCGAGGCCGCTCCGCTGGCGTGAGCTCCAGATCACCGCGACCGGCCGCCCTCGCAGCCGGTTCCGCTCGCGCAGGGGGACGTCGAGCCGATCGGCGAGGTGGAGGACCATCTCCCGGCTCGGCCGGGCGCGTCCGGTCTCGATGAAGCTCAGGTGGCGGGCCGACACGGCCGAGCCGGAGGTGAGCTGTAGCTGGCTCAGGGTGCGGCGCTGACCGTCACAACGCGAAGACGATCCCCGCCGGGACGCCGGGGTCGGCGGCGATGGCCGGCAGGGCAGCGCGCAGGGCGCGCTGGAAGAACCCGGCGCTCTCGCCGAACAGCCGCGCGAGCGTCTCCGGAGGGGTCGGGACGGCGCTGACCCCGTTCGCGTGGTCGGTGACGAAGCCCATGAGGGCGAACGGGAGCCGGGCCTCGCCGGCGAGCACGGTCTCGGGGCCGCCGGTCTGGCTCACGCACGTCACCCCGGCGGCCGCGAGCTGGGCGATCTCGCTGACCGAGTTCAGCCGCGGCCCGTCCACATGCCCGTAGACGCCGCCGTCGCGGGCGTCGAGCCCCGCGGCCCTCGCGCCCGCCACCAGGCCGGCGCGCACCCGCTCGCCGAAGGGCCGGTCGAAGATCCAGTGGCCGCGGCCCTCGATCTCGGGTGAGGTGAACAGGGTGCAGAGGGAGCCGTCCGCCATGCGGTTCGAGGGGAAGTGCAGGTCGTCGAAGACCACGAGCGAGCCCAGCTCGAGCGATGGGTCCACGGCGCCGCAGACCGTGGTCGAGACCAGCGCGCCTGCGCCCAGCTGCGCGAGCGCGGCGACCGTCGCCCGCGGCGTCACCTGGTGCGAGAGGCGGGCGTGGCCCCGGCCGTGGCGCGGGACGTGGAGGACCGGCGCGCCCTCAAGGCGGCCCGACACCACCTCGGCGGGGCCGTACGGCGTCGTCACCGACTCGACGGATCGCTCCTCGAGCCCGTCGAGCTCGTATAGCCCCGTCCCGGTGATGAGGCCGACCGTCGCGGGCGCGGGCACCGGGGGATCCTACCTAGCGGTGGGCGAGGCCCTCCACGTCCCAGCCCGCGGTCGTCGCGCCCGCGATGTAGGCGCTCTCGAGGAAGTCCAGCAGGGCCCCCCGCGGGTCCGGCTGCGCCCGCAGGTCCTCGTGCCCGAAGAGCGCGAGCGATCCCGTCGGGCCGGCGCTCCAGGCCGCCGCCGCCGGGACCAGCGGCTGCTCGGTCAGCGTCGGCGGCTCGGGCGCGGTGTAGGAGTAGAAGGCCGGAGCCGGCAAGCGGTCGTCGCCGGCCCAGAAGCCGAAGCTGACGACCTCGTGCGAGTAGGCCTCGGCCGTCACGGGGTCGGCGCCCTCGGTCGGCGGTGCGCGCCGCCCCGAGAAGCGGGTCACGGCGAGGTCGAGGCTGTGCCAGAAGAGCTGCACCGGGCTCTGCTTGCCCGAGAAGCGGCCCGAGAACTCGCCGAAGGCGTCGGCGGCGGCCCGCAGGATCGCCCACCAGCGCCCGACCGCCTCGGCGTCGTAGGCGCGGTGCTCGCTGTCCTCGGGGAACGGGGTGTGGTCGGCGAGGTCGAACGGCGTCGGCCGGATGGCGCAGCTCACCCCGACGCTCCCGAGCGCGCCGAACAGGCGCTCGTGGAACGCCGCCACGGAGAGCCCGTCGTGCAGGGCGAAGTCGCGGGTGGCCCCCTGGCTGGTGCGCACCACCGCGCGGTGCGCCACCAGGTCAAGCTCGATCTCCGCCAGCCCCGGCGCGCAGGGCATCGGCCCCGTCGTCACGCCGCGGGCGCTCACGCGCAGCGTCACGTGCCACCAGTGGTTGAGCGGCGGCGTCAGCGCCATCCGCACCTTGCCGACGATCTGGCACCAGCGGTGGACGGTCTCCTTGGTCGGCCGCCACTCCTCGAGCGGGAGCGGCGGCCAGGCGTCGGCGGTCGTCACCGCCTCAGCCTACCGGCGGGCCGCTACTCCTCGCCGCCGACGATCTCGCGCGGGTCGACCCACTCCTTCTCGCGCTCCACGAGCCGGCCCTGGCGGACCTGCTCCTCGTCGAGGGTCTCCGGGTCGGCGTCGGGCGGGAAGCGCTCGTCCGCGTGGGCGAGCACCTCCTCGTCGGCGTCGGTCAGGCGGGGCGGGCGCTCGTCCTTGGGGTCGTCACGGGGAGTGGTCATGCCGGTCGACGTTCCCCGCGGCGCACTCGGCTACGCCCGCTCGGCGCCCCGCTCCACGGTGACCCGGTAGCCGCCGCGGTGGGCCGACAGGAGGAAGTCGGGGTTCACGCACGGGCCGTCCGCGCGGTGCTCGAACGTGCGCTCGATCTCCGTCCGGCACATCGGCAGCGGCTCGCGGGCCGCGCGCAGGCCGCCGAAGCCGCCCCTGGTGCGCTGGAGCAGCCGGAAGCGATGGAGGTCGATGACGGCCGTGTAAACGCCCTCCAAGCAGCCGATCCAGGTGCGCCCGTTCTCCTCGTACGAGTAGAGGCGGCTGCAGCCCGACTCCAGGCAGCCGATCGGCATGACCACCCGCTCGCACGAGACCGGGCACATGCGGCACGAGCCCGCCGCGCGTGCCTCGGCAGCCGCTGTCCGGGTGGTCGTCATGGCCGGGTTCTCGCGCGCATCGGGGTACTGAAGCAGCCCGTCCCGGAGGGGGTCAAGGCGCCCAGGCCACCGCGCAGAAGGCGACGCCCGGGACAGTCAGGCCGTCGCCGGAGGCGAAGGGCGCCAGCGCGGCCTCCAGGCCGCGCCGGAGGTCCTCCCGCTCGGCCGCCGGCAGGCCGCGGATCACCCCTCCGACAGGCGACGTGTCGGCCGTGATCTCGATGTAGTCCGCGGCGTCGCGGTAGGCCAGCACGACGGGCACCTCCTCGACGCGCGCGCCCGCGAAGCCGGCCGCGTCCAGCAAGCCCAGGAGACGCCCCTCGTCCGCCAGGGCGAACGGCGAGGGCTCGCCCGGCGCCGGCTCCGGGAGGTGCCCGCGCTCGCGCATGGCGGCGCCGCCGAGCGCGAGCCAGGGGTTGCGCTCCGGCGGCCCCCAGACGGACAGCGCGACGCGCCCGCCGGGCCGCAGCACCCGGCGCGTCCCGGCCAGCGCCGCCGCCGGGTCGGTCATGAGCATGTAGCCCATGCGGCAGAGGACGCCGTCCACGGACGCGTCGGGCAGGTCGATGCGCTCGGCGTCCATCACCCGGTGCTCGACGTTGCGGGCGCCGACCTCGGCCGCGCGCCTGCGACCGATCTCCACCATGGCCGGCGTCAGGTCCGTCGCGATGAGGCGGCCGCCGTCGCCCACGGCCGCGGCCGCGTCGAGACCCGTGTCGCCCGAGGCCGCGGCGAGCTCGAGCAGGGTGTCGCCGGGCGCCGGCGCGAGGGCGTCCACCAGCCAGCGGCGCACGGGCGCGAGGCCCTCGTCGATCCGGGCCCGCCGGCGCTCCCAGCCGGGCGCCATGGCCTCGGAGGCCTCGACCATGCGGCGGCGGTCGTCGTCCGGCACCTCGCCACCGTAGCGCTCACCGGCTACCCTGGCCCCCCATGCACGTGATCGTGGGCCGCAAGGAGCACTGGGTCGACAACTGATGACTGGCGGAGCTGGCGGCGCGCCGCCGCGCGGTCGCCATCGACGTCGGGACGGGTGACGGCGCATACGCGCGCCGGCTCGCGGCGGCCGATCCCGGCCTGCTCGTGGTCGGGATCGACGCCAACGCCGACAGCCTGAGGACGGCCTCGCGGCGCGCCGGGGCCTCGGAGGCGCGGGGCGGCCTGCCCAACCTCCTGTTCGGCCGGCTCGCCCTGGAGCGCGCGCCAGGGGCGCTGGAGGGGCTGGCGGACCGGCTCTCGGTGCTGCTGCCGTGGGGCTCGCTGCTGCGCGCGGCCGCCGGCGGCGAGCCGGAGGGACTCCGGCGCCTTCGCGGCCTCTGCGCGCCGGGCGCGGAGCTGGAGTCGTCATGAGCGAGGCCGACCTCGACGGCGCCTCGCCCGAGGGGCTGGCCGACCGCTACGCGGAGGCCGGCTTCGCCGTGGCCCCCCGGCCGGCCGGCGCCGCCGAGGCCGCCGCGCTCGGGACGACCTGGGCGAAGCGGCTGACGCGCTCCGACCCGGGCAGGCGTTTCGTGCGGCTGGCCGGCACGGCGGTCCGGCACCTGAGCCCGCTACGCCAGGCAGCGCTCCCCGAACAGGGTCTTGAGCTCGGCCACCAGGCCGTTGTCGCGCGGGTCGACGCGGAACTGCTCGCCCAGGCGGTAGCGGCGCGGCCCGGCGCCGGTCTCCACCTCG
>DATAGF010000120.1:0-3251 GCA_036257075.1 Miltoncostaeaceae bacterium | reverse complement strand
CCTCGACGTCGACCCAGATGGGCCGCGAGGAGGGACCGCCGTCCGGCTCGATCGTCGCGAGGTGCGCGAAGTTGCGCTCGCCGAGCAGGTCGGCGACCAGGGCCGGGATCTCCGCCACGAGGTCACACTACCCCGCCGCTTGGCCGCCCACACCGTGCCCGAGCGCGAAGCTGCGCGTGCGCGACACGATGGAGATCGAGCTTGGCGGCGACAAGGTGGCCGAGGTCTCGAAGCGCTGGTTCCGGGTCAGGGACACCTACGCGATCGAGATCGCGCCGGGACAGGACGACGCGCTCATCCTCGCTGCCGCGGTTTGCATCGATCAGATGGCACGCGGCTCGCGCGGCAGACGCCTCGCCTCCGACGCCTCCGTCGCGTCGTCCCAGTCCTCGACCCACGCCTCGATCTCGCGGACGACCCGTGAGAGCGCCTCGCCCTTGGGGGTGAGGCGGTACTCCACGACCCCGCCGCCGCGCTCGCGGCGCTCCATGAGCCCGGCGGCCTCGAGCTCCCGGAGGCGCTCGGCCAGCAGCCGGGCGGAGAGCCCGTCGACCGAGCTCCGGATCTCGGTGAAGCGCGCGGGCCCTTCCATCGTCGCGCGGATCACCGCGGCGCTCCAGCGGCGGCCGAGGAGTTCGGCCGCGCGCTGGTAGCGCTGGCAGACCGGGGGGCGTGAGCGGCAGCGGTCCATCGCCCGGAAGGCTACGCCGCCAGCGCCTCTCCGCGGTCGCGGGAGGGCTCGAGCGCGATGTCGAGCACCTCCTGCACTGTCAGCACCGGGTGGATCGCCACCTGCTCGAGGACCTGCTCCGGGACGTCGTCCAGGTCGCGCCGGTTGCGCTCCGGGATGATCACGTCCGTGAGCCCGGCCCGGTGGGCGGCGAGCACCTTCTGCTTGACGCCGCCGATCGGCAGGACCCGCCCCTGCAGGGTGACCTCGCCGGTCATGCCGACGTTCGGCCGCACCGAGCGGCCCGTCGCCAGCGACGACAGCGCCGTCACCATCGTGACTCCCGCCGACGGCCCGTCCTTCGGGACCGCGCCGGCCGGCACGTGCAGGTGCACCTCGCGCCCGGCCAGGGCGGCCGGGTCGATGCCGATCTCGCCGGCGTGCGAGCGCGTGTACGAGAGGGCGATGCGCGCGGACTCGCGCATCACGTCGCCGAGCTGGCCGGTGAGGACCAGGCGGTCGCCGTGCCCCTCGGCCTCCATCGCGCTGGCCTCGACGAACAGGACGTCGCCCCCCGTGCCCGTCACCGCGAGGCCGGTCGCCACGCCGGGGGTCGCCGTGCGCTCGGCCGCCTCGTGGTGGAACTTCGGCCGCCCCAGGGCGTCCGACAGGTCGTCGGGACCGATCGAGACCGGGCCGTCGCCGGGCCCGTTCTCGGCCACCCGCCGCGCGGCCTTGCGCAGCACCTTGCCGAGCTCGCGCTCGAGGTTGCGCACGCCGGCCTCGCGCGTGTAGTCGCCGATCACCGAGCGGACGGCGTCGTCGGTCAGCTCGACCTCGCCCTCGTGCAGGCCGTTCTCCCCGGTCTGCCGCGGGATCAGGAAGCCGCGCGCGATCGCCAGCTTCTCGTCCTCGGTGTAGCCGTCGAGGGCGATGACCTCCATCCGGTCGAGCAGCGGCCCGGGGATTGTGTCGGGGACGTTCGCGGTCGCGATGAACAGGACCTGGGACAGGTCGAGCTCCACGTCGAGGTAGTGGTCGCGGAAGGTGTCGTTCTGGGCGGGGTCGAGCACCTCGAGGAGGGCCGACGACGGGTCGCCGCGCCAGTCGGCGCCGACCTTGTCGACCTCGTCGAGCATGATCACCGGGTTCATGGTCCCGGCCTCGCGCAGGGCGCGGACCAGCCGGCCCGGAAGCGCGCCGACGTAGGTGCGCCGGTGGCCGCGGATCTCCGCCTCGTCGCGGATCCCGCCCAGGCTGATGCGGGCGAACTCGCGCCCCAGGGCGCGGGCGACCGAGCGCCCGAGCGAGGTCTTGCCGGTCCCCGGGGGGCCGACCAGCGTCAGGATGACGCCGCTGCGGCCGTCGTCCATGCCGCGCTCGCGGCGGAGGCGGCGCACGGCCAGGTACTCGAGGATCCGCTCCTTGACCTCGTCGAGGCCGGCGTGGTCGGCGTCCAGCACCTCGCGGGCGTCGGCCACGTCGAGGTGCTCATCGGAGCGCTTGTCCCACGGCAGCGAGACCATCCACTCCAGGTAGGTGCGGATCATCCCCGCCTCGGGGCCCTCCGGCTGGCGCTGGAGCCGGCCGAGCTCGCGCTCGGCCTCCTTCCTGGCCGCCTCGGGCATGCCGGACTCGGCGATGCGTGTCGCCCAGTCGTCGTCGCCGTCGTCCTCGCCCTCGCCCAGCTCCTTGCGGATGGCGGCGAGCTGGCGCCGGAGCAGCATCTCGCGCTGGGTGTCCTCGAGGCCCTCGGCGACGTCCTCGCGGATCCGCTGGCGCAGGCTCGCGTCGGCGAGCCGCTCGCGCTGGGCCGCGATGGCCACGCGCAGGCGCTCCACGACGTCTGCCGTCTCCAGCAGCTCGAGCTTGGTCGCGAGCGGGATCTCGGGTGCGTAGCCGGCCGTGTCGGCCAGCCGCCCGGGGTGGGTGATCGAGGAGAGGAAGTGGGCGACGCGGGCACGGTCGCCGCGAAGGTCGGCGACCTCCTCCACGACCGCGCGGTACTCGCGCGCCAAGCGCTGCGCCTCGGGGCCCGGGTCCGCCGGGTCCGGCAGCTCGTTCACGCTGACGCGCAGCCCGGCCTCCGTGCCCACGGCCGGGCCGAGCTCGCCCCGGTGGACGGCCTCGACCGCCACACCGCGGGTGCCGTCGGGCAGGGTCACCTCGCCCACGACGGCGGCCACCGCGCCGAACGACGCGAAGCGGCCCTCCACGCGAGGCACGAGCACGATGCGGCCGTCGACGGCGCCGTCGAGCGCCTCCGCCTGCTCCGCGGTCGCGACCGGGAAGGTCACGCTCGTGCCCGGGAGCACCACCGCGTCGTCGAGGGGAAGGACGGGCAGGATGGTGGTCGGACGGTCGTCCTGGTTCATTCGGGGTCTCCCGCGAGGGTGGAACGGTTCGCGGCGGTTACCTCTCGTAACTCCGCATGGACAGGTTACCGCGAGTAACCAATAAGGCAAGGTGGCCACTTGGCCTCGCGCGGTTGGTCAATTGGCCAGTCCTGGGTGTCCCGAGTGGCCGATGGAGCTCAGAACGGGCCCTGCGGCCCGTCGAGGCCCGCTCGCCCGCGCCTGTT
>DATAGF010000115.1:0-1651 GCA_036257075.1 Miltoncostaeaceae bacterium | reverse complement strand
TGACCCGGCCTGCCAGCAGCGGCGGCCAGGACGCGCCCGGGATGGCCTTGAGCTCGTCCGCGAGGTCGAGCACCGCCGCCACCGCCTCGGGCGGGTGGTGGCGCAGCGTCAGCACCGAGCGCCCGGCGAGGGCCGGGTCCGGTCTGAACGCGTGGCCGGTCACCCGAACGCGCGGTCGAGGCGGGCGACCGGCGGGGCGAGCGCCACCAGGATGCTGCCGACGCCGGCGACCAGCAGCAGCGCCACGAGCTCGGGATCCCGGGCGAAGAGGTCGTTGGGCGACCCGTCGAGCAGGAGGCAGAGGATGCCCCACAGCGTGAGCAGGACGCCGGCGCCCCCGAGGAAGAGCTGGGCCCGGCGCGGCTCGATGCTCATCGCCACCCCCACCAGGCCGATCAGGAACCAGATCACGGCGGTCAGCGGGTGGACGGTGAAGACCAGCAGCTCCTGGGTCTCATCGAGCTTGGTCTGGAGCATCCCGAGGATGCCCATGGCCAGGAAGGTGCAGCTCACCAGGTTCCCGACCGCGATGAGCTTGAAGGCGCGGGACCTGCTGATGACGGGGACGGTGGTCACGGCGACCTACGGTATCCCGTCGCCGAGGACCCGTTCCAGGGCTCGCGCGGCCGCCAGCCCGAGGGCGGCGCCCGCGGCGACGTCGGCCGGCTCGTGCTCGGCCGAGGCGACGCGGGCGAGCATGCCGGCCCCGGCCGCGGCGGCGAGGGCGCGACCCAGGCGGCGGTGGTGGCGCCCGGCGGCACCGGCGATCGCCGTGGCCGCGGCCGCGTGACGGCTCGGGAAGCCTCCCTCGGCACGCGGCCCCGGGCGGCGCCGGGAGAGCCGGTCGCGCAGGAGGCGCGCCGCCGTCGCGGCGGCGACGCCCGCGGCGAGCGCCTCGAGGCCGGCCCGCCGGCTCCCCCGGCGGGCGATCATCACGGCCACCGTGATCCGGAAGGCGGGGCTCATCGCCGCCGCCGCGAGCACGGCGGCCTCCCGGCCGCCCGGCAGCGCGTCGGCCGCGCGGCGCAGGCCGGCGCCGGCGCGGCGGTCCAGGCGCGTCAGGGAGGCAGGGTCGAAGGGGCCCATGGCGCCGGGCAGGGTATCCCGACCGCGGTCGGGGGCGCGGCGCCCCGCCCTTGGTAGCCTCGGCCCGATGCGCCGCGCACTGGCCGCCCTCGCCCTGGCAGCCCTCGTGGCGGCGCTGGCGGGGTGCGCGGGGCTGGGCCAGGGCGACCAGGTCGAGGTGATCCCGAGCGACGAGCGGACGCCGGCGCCGGCCTTCCGGGTGGACGCGCTCAACGGCGCCGGCGAGGTGGCGCTGGCCGACTACGCCGGGACGCCCGTCGTCCTGAACTTCTGGGCCTCCTGGTGCGAGCCGTGCCAGCGGGAGATGCCCGCCCTGGTGGAGCTCTCGAAGGAGCGGAGCGATATCCAGGTCGTCGGCCTGGCGGTCACCGACCAGCCGTCCAAGAGCCGGGCCTTCGCGCGCGAGATGGGCGCCGACTTCCCCCTGGGCGTGGACCGCCACGGCGACACGATCGCCAAGTTCGGCGGCACCGGGCTGCCCACGACCGTCTTCATCGACCGCGAGGGCCGGGTCGCGGGAACCGCCTTCGGCGAGCTCACCCCTCAGCAGTTCGAGGGCTACGCC
>DATAGF010000107.1:0-15417 GCA_036257075.1 Miltoncostaeaceae bacterium | reverse complement strand
GGCATCGCCTCGGCCGCGGAGCGGGCGGGCATGACGGCGCCCGAGATCTCGGTCGCGGTGCGGACCGGCGACACGCCCCAGCGCGACCGCCAGGCGATGCTGCGCACGCCTCCGGACGTCCTCATCACCACCCCGGAGAGCCTCTTCCTGCTCCTCACCTCGCGCGGCCGGGACGTCCTGGCCGGCGTCCGCTCGGTCATCGTCGACGAGATCCACGCGGTGGCCGGGACCAAGCGCGGGACCCACCTGTCGTTCAGCCTCGAGCGGCTGGAGCGGCTCGTCGCCGAGGACGGTGGCCGCCTGCAGCGCATCGGCCTCTCGGCGACCCAGCGGCCGCTGTCCGAGATCGCGCGCTTCCTCGGAGGCCAGGACGGCGAAGGCCGGCCGCGGCCCGTCACCATCGTCGACGCCGGGACGTCGAAGGAGCTCGACCTCGAGGTGATCGTCCCGGTGGACGACATGCGCGAGCTGGGGACGGGCGCGCCGCCGCCCGAGGAGGACGTCGCCGAGCTGGTGGGCGGGGAGGCGCGCACGCGCTCGATCTGGCCGGCGATGTACCCCGAGCTGCTCGAGCTCGTGCGCGCCCACCGCTCGACGCTGCTCTTCGTGAACAACCGCCGCCTCGCCGAGCGGCTCGCCCTGCGCCTCAACGAGCTGGCCGGCGAGGAGGTGGCCCGCGCCCACCACGGCAGCCTGGCCCGGGAGCAGCGGAACCTCATCGAGGAGGCGCTGAAGGCGGGCGAGCTGCCGGCGCTCGTGGCCACCAGCAGCCTGGAGCTCGGGATCGACATGGGGGCGGTCGACCTGGTCATCCAGGTCGAGAGCCCGCGCAGCGTCGCACGTGGCATGCAGCGCATCGGCCGGGCGGGCCACCAGGTCGACGCGCCCAGCCGGGGCCGGATCTTCCCGAAGTACCGCGGCGACCTGCTCGAGTGCGCCGCCGTGGTGGCGCGCATGCGCGAGGGCGCCATCGAGGAGACGCGGGTTCCGCGCCTCCCACTCGACGTGCTCGCACAGCAGATCGTGGCGATGAGCGCGGTCGAGGCCCTCACGGTCGACGAGATCGAGGCGACCGCGCGCGGCGCCTACCCCTTCGCCGAGCTCTCGCGGGAGCAGCTCGAGGGGGTGCTCGACATGCTGGCCGGGCGCTATCCGTCCGACGAGTTCGCCGAGCTCCGGCCCCGGGTGGTATGGGACCGCGCCGCCGGGACCGTGCGAGGTCGCGAGGGCGCCCGCTCGCTGGCGGTGCAGAACGCCGGCACGATCCCCGACCGGGGGCTCTTCGCCGTCGTCCTGCCCGACGGCGCCAGGGTTGGGGAGCTCGATGAGGAGATGGTCTACGAGGCTCGCGCCGGCCAGACCTTCCTGCTCGGGGCGTCGGCCTGGCGGATCGAGGAGATCACCCGCGACCGGGTGATCGTCACGCCGGCCCCCGGGGCGCCCGGTGCGCTCCCCTTCTGGAAGGGGGAGGGGGTCGGCCGGCCCTTCGAGCTGGGCGAGGCCGTCGGCCGCCTGGCGCGCGAGCTGGTGGCCGCGGGCCCGGAGCCGGCGGGGGACCGGCTGCGCCGCGAGAGCGCCTTCGAGGGCCGCGCGGCCGGCAACCTGGTCGGCTACCTCGAGGACCAGGCCGCGGCCACGGGCGTCGTGCCCAGCGACCGCGCGGTGGTGATCGAGCGCTTCCGCGACGAGATCGGCGACTGGCGCCTCTGCGTGCTGACCCCCTTCGGCGCGCGCGTCCACGCGCCCTGGGCGCTGGCCCTGGCCGCGCGCCTGCGGGCGACCACGGGGCAGGAGGCGCACGCGATCTGGGGCGACGACGGCATCGCCCTCCACCTGCCCGACGCCGACGAGGCGCCCGCCGCCGACGTCGCCCTGATCCCACCGGAGGAGCTCGAGGAGCTGGTCATCCGCGAGCTCGGCGGCACCGCCCTGTTCGGGGCGCGCTTCCGCGAGAACGCCGCCCGGGCGCTCCTGATCCCCCGGCGCCGGCCCGGCCAGCGCACGCCGCTCTGGCAGCAGCGCCTCAAGGCCTCGTCGCTGCTGGAGGTGGCGCGGCGCTACGGCAGCTTCCCGGTGATCCTCGAGACCTACCGCGAGGTGCTGAACGACTGGTTCGACCTGCCGGCCCTGCGCGGCCTGCTCGGCCGGATCGCCGCCCGCGACGTCGCCGTGGTCGAGGTCGAGACGGCCGCTGCATCGCCGTTCGCCGGGTCGCTGCTGTTCGAGTACGTCGCGTCCTATATGTACGAGGACGACACGCCGGCCGCCGAGCGCCGCGCCCAGGCGCTGTCGCTCAACCGCGACCTGCTGCGCGAGCTGCTCGGCCAGGAGGAGCTGCGCGACCTCATCGACCCCGGGGCCCTGGCAGCCGTCGAGGCCGACCTCCAGGGCCTGTCGGAGCGGGCGAGGGCCCGCGGGCCGGACGGCCTCCACGACCTGCTGCGGCGGATCGGCGACCTGTCCGCCGACGAGGTCGCCGCCCGGCTGTCGGAGCCCGGCCACGCGGCCGAGGTCGCCGAGGCCCTGGTCGCCGAGCGGCGGGCGGTCTGGATCCACCTCGCGGGCCAGCGCCGCCTGATCGCCGCCGAGGACGCCGGCCGCTACCGCGACGCACTCGGGGCGATGCCGCCGAGCGGGGTGCCGGATGCCTTCCTGGAGCCGGTCCCCGACGCCATGCGCTCGATCGTCGCCCGCTACGCGCGCTGCCACGGCCCCTTCCACTCCGCCGACCTCGCCGGCCGCTACGCCCTCGAGCCGCGGGCCGTGGAGCCGCCCCTCGCCGCCCTGGAGACCGGGGGGACGGTCGTGCGCGGCGAGCTGCGCCCCGGCGGATCGGGGCGGGAGTGGTGCGACGCCGAGGTGGTCCGCCGCCTGCGCCGGGCGAGCCTGGCGGCGCTGCGCCGCGAGATCGAGCCCGCCGACCCGCGGGCGCTCGGGCGCTTCCTGCCCGACTGGCAGCGCGTGGACCGCCCCGGGGCGGGCCGCGGGACCGACGCGCTGCGCGACGTCCTCACAGGCCTCCAGGGCCTCGCCCTCCCGCCGGCCCAGTGGGAGGCCGAGGTGCTGCCCCGGCGGCTGGCCGACTACGCGCCGGCCCGCCTGGACGAGCTGGCGGCACGGGGCGAGATCGTCTGGGTGGGCGCGGGCGCCGGGGGCGTCGGCGGCGGCCGCGTCGCCATCTATTTCCGCGAGGACGCGCCCCTCCTGGGCCCGCCCCCCGCCGACCCGCCGCCCGAGGGCGCGGTGCCGGAGGCGCTCCGCGCTGCGCTGGCCGGCGGGGCGAGCTTCTGGGACGACCTGGTGGACGCGGCCGCCGCGCCCCGCGAGGAGGTCTTCGGCGCGCTGTGGGGGCTCGTCTGGGCGGGCGAGGCCACCAACGACCTGTGGCTGCCGCTGCGGGCGCCCCGCCGCCTGCCCCAGGCCCGCAGGCCGTCGGCGTCGGGGCGCCGCCGTGTCGGCGGGCGCGGGCGCGGCGCGCCGTCGGCGGTGGCCGGCCGCTGGTCGCTGGCCGGGCGCCTCTTCCGCGGCGCGCCGCCCCAGGCGGAGCGCAGGCGCGCCGTCGCCGAGGTCATGGTGGAGCGCCACGGGATCCTGACCCGCTCGGCCGCCCTGGCCGAGGGCGTCCCCGGCGGCTTCGCGGCCCTCTACCCCGCCCTCTCCGACCTCGAGACCCTCGGCTCCTGCCGGCGCGGCTACTTCCTCGAGGGCCTCGGCGGCGCCCAGTTCGCCATGCCCGGCGCCGTCGAGCGCCTCCGCGACCTGCGCGACGCCCCGCCCGACGAGGGCCCGCACGCGCTCGTCCTCGGGGCGGCCGACCCGGCCCAGCCCTACGGCGCCGCGGTCCCCTGGCCCCGGCGCGAGGGCGCGGCCCGCTCGCCTTCGCGGGTCTACGGCGCCCAGGTCGTCCTGGTCGACGGCTCCCCCGTCCTCTACCTGGAGCGCGGCGGGCGCAGCCTGCTCACCTTCCCCGCCGACGACCGCCCCGGGGCGCTTGAGCGCGCGGTGGGGGCCCTCGCCGCCTGGGTGCTCGCCGACCGCCGCCGCAAGGTGTCCGTCGAGCGGGTCGACGGCGAGCCCGTCTTCGGCTCCCCGCTCGAGCGCCCCCTCGCCGACGCCGGCTTCCTCGCCGACCTGCGCGGAATGATCCTCAGGGGCTGAGATCCCCCCGCCGCCGACCCCGTCGTCCCCGCGCTGGGCGGTTCCCGCGAGCGGGGTCGTGAGCCTGGTCGTCGACCTCGCCCTCCCGGTCGCCGTCTACTACGGCCTGCGGGCCGGGGGGGTCGGCCAGACCGCCGCGCTCTGTCTCTCCGGCGTGCCGCCGGCGGTCCGCGTGAGCTACGTCTTCGCGCGCACCCGCCGGCTCGACCCCATCGGCGGCCTGGTGCTGCTCGGGCTCGCGCTCGGGGTGCTCAGCGCCGCCATCGGCGGCGACCCGCGGACCCTCCTGCTGCGCAACGCCCTCTTCGGCCTGCCCTTCGCGGGCTGGATGCTGCTCAGCCTGCGGGCCCGCAGGCCCCTGACCTACGAGATCGCGGTGTCCCTGCTCCCCAACCGCGCCGACGCCTTCGAGCGCGCGTGGCTCGAGGAGTCCTGGTTCCGCCGGGTCTGGCGCCGCATCACGGTGCTCTGGGCCGCCGGGATCCTCGTCCACGTCGGCGCGAGCGTCGTCATGGTGGCGGCCCTTCCGGTGGACGCCGTCCCCGGCCTCGACACGGGCCTCTGGTTCGGGATGTTCGTCGTCCTGATGGTGCTCACCCAGGTCGCGCTCTTCCGCTCGGGCGCCACGCGGGCGGTCTTCGCCGGAGAGCCGGCGGAGCCGCCCGGGGAGCGTCAGCCCGCGTAGCGGCGGAGGATGCGCTCGGCCGAGCCCGCGTAGCCGCCGCCGAAGAGGACGACGTGCACCAGGACCGGGTAGAGCTGGTAGAGCTCGACCCGGTCCTGGTGGCCGCCGGCGAGCGGGTCGGCCTCGGCGTAGGCGGCGAAGGCACCGGCGCCGAAGCCGCCGAACAGGCGCATCATCGCGAGGTCCACCTCGCGGTGACCGCCGTAGGCGGCGGGATCGATCAGCACCGGGCGGCCCTCGGCGTCGGTCATGGCGTTGCCGCCCCAGAGGTCGCCGTGCAGCCGGGCCGGCGGCTCGGCGGGGCCGCAGAGGTCGGGGAGGCGCGCGCGCAGGCGCTCGAGGCCGGCCACGAACCCCTCTCCCAGCCGGCCGGCCTCGACCGCCGCGCGGGCCATCGGCTCGAGGCGCCGCCCGCCGTAGAACTCGGGCCAGTCCCCGGACGGGGCGTTGGGCTGGTGGAGCGGCCCGATGAAGTTGTCCTCCGCGAGCCCGAACGCCGGGGCGCCCGCGCGGTGGAGGGCCGCCAGGCCGCGGCCGAGCTCCTCGTCGTGCCCGGGGCCGGGCCGGCCGCGGGGGATCAGCTCGAGGGCCAGGAAGCGCGGCGGGCGCTCGCCCACCGCGACCACCGCCGGCGTGCGCAGGGCGCCCGCCTCGGCGAGCCAGGCGAGCCCGGCGGCCTCGGCGGCGTACATGCCGGGCTCCGCGCCCGCGCGGTGCTTCACGAAGAGCTCGCGGCCGTCGGCGAGGGTCATGCGCTCGGCCCGGTTGACGTCACCGCCCCCGGCGCGCGCGGCGTCGAGCACCTGCGACCCGGCCGCCGCCCCGACGGCCTCCCTCAGCTCAGGGCCGGAGATGGTCGATCAGCCCGAGGCAGGCGGCGTCGACCAGGTCGAAGACGGTCGAGAAGCCCTCGGGGCCGCCGTAGTAGGGGTCGGGGACCGACAGGTCGCCTCCGGCCGACCGCGGGTCGAACTCGCGCAGCAGGCGCACCTTGGCCGCCGCCCGGCCGTCGGGAGCGATGCGGCGAAGGTGGGCGGCGTTCTCGCGGTCCATCGCGAGGACGAGGTCGAAGCGGTCGAAGTCGCCGCGGCCGAACCGGCGGGCGGCGCCGGTCATGGGGATGCCGCGGGCCCGGGCCTCCGCCGCGGCCCGCGCGTCGGGCGGGTCGCCCACGTGCCAGGAGCCGGTGCCGGCGCTCTCGACCTCGATCACGCCCTCCAGGCCGGCCTCCCGGACGCGGTGGCGCATCACGGCCTCGGCCGTCGGCGAGCGGCAGATGTTGCCGAGGCAGACGAAGCACACGCGCACGGTCGCGGCGGCGGTCACTCCCGCTCGACGGGCTCGGCCGCCGCGTCCCGGGCCCGCAGCTCCTCGTCGAGGCGGTTCGCCCTCGCGCGCTCCCGCCGCCGGGAGTCGATGAGGTAGCGGACGCCGAGCGCCGCGGCCACGGCCACGATCGCCCCGGCCAGGGTCGCCGCCCGGAAGCCCGGCCCCTCCACGTCGAGGATGCGCTCGCCGGCGTGCGATGCGCTCCCGCTCCCGGCGACGATGCCGAGCGTCATCAAGTTGGGGACGGCCAGGACGATCGCCCCCGCCCCCAGCCACGCGCGGGCGCGCCAGCTGCGATCGCGCCGGAGCGCAAGCAGGAGCAGCACGGCGGGCAGGAACGTGAAGGCGAAGCCGTAGACGAGCCCGAGGCCGATGCCCGCGGCCATGGAGCCGTTGACCTGGTCGCCGACGCGCTGGGCCCACCAGCGCGGGATGAAGGCGGCCAGGATGAAGTAGAGCCCGATGAGCGCCGCCACGGCGACGGCCCCCCAGACCGCCCGGCGGACCAGGCGCGGCCACCCCGCTCGCGGGGCGGGCGCCGCGTCGCGCGCCCGGCTCTCCGGCTGCTCGCTCACGCCTGGAAGTGTGTCCGGCGCCGGTCGGGCGCGCCACCCCGGCGCTATCGTCGCGCGGTGCCCGAGGGACAGGTCAGCCACCGCAACGCGCTGCGCTTCCACGACGCCCTCGCCGGCCGGCCGCTCGTGCGGGTCGAGGCCCCCGAGCCCCGGCTGGCGGGCCAGCGCATCCCCGAGCGGCTGGAGGGCGACACCGTCAGCGGCTCGGAGGCGGTCGGCAAGCACCACCTGCTGCGCTTCGAGAGCGGCCGGACGCTCCACTCGCACCTGATGATGCACGGCGTCTGGCGGCTGCTGCCGGCGTCGCGGAGGCCGCGGGCGGGCGGGTTGTTCCTCGCCCTCTGGACAGCCGGCCACGTCGCCGCCCTCTACCGCTGCCCGCGCGTGCGCCTGCTCGAGCCCGGCGAGCCCCTGCCCCGCGACCTGCGGGCGGCCGGGCCGGACCTCCTCGACGCCGGCGTCGATCCCGGGGAGGCCGCGGCCGCCGCCATGGCCCGGCTCGAGCCGAGCCGCCAGGTCGGCGAGGCGCTCCTGGACCAGCGCGTGGTCGCGGGCGTCGGCAACGTCTACAAGAGCGAGACCTGCTTCCTCGCGGGGGTCGACCCCTGGCGGCCGGTCGGCACGCTCCGCCCCGGGGAGGCCGCGGAGCTGGGGACGACCGCGGCGAGGCTGATGGCCGACGACGCGCGCACCGGCGGCGCGATCCGCACCTTCCGCCCGCCGCTCGCGCCTCCGTGGTCGCACGAGCGGACCTGGGTCTACGGCCGGGCCGGCAGGCCCTGCCGCCGCTGCGGGGCGCGCATCCGCGCACGCGGCCAGGGGGACGCCAACCGCACCACCTACTGGTGCCCCGGCTGCCAGGGCTGACGGCTCAGGAGGGCAGCGTCGGGGTCTCGACCGTCTCGCCCTCGCGCGCGCCCCGCCGGGCCCGCTTGCGCTCGCGCATCTCGCGCAGCTGCTCGTTGACCTCCGCCCCGATCAGGAGCGAGACGCAGGTCAGGAACAGGAAGATGAGGTAGATGGCCGCGCCGGCAAGCGCCCCGTAGACCGTCTTGTAGGAGTCGAAGTTCTCGATGTAGAGGGCGAACAGGCGCGTGACGCCGAGCCACAGGCCCACGCCGACCAGCGCGCCGGGCAGGTCGTGGAGGATCCGCCGCCGGGGCGCGTTCGGGCCGAAGTGGTAGACGGCGAGGGTGAAGATCAGCAGGCTCGCGGTGCCGATGAGGTAGAGGAAGCGGCCGGCCACGTTCGGGGCGCCCCGGCCGAAGAGCTCCTCGGCGACGCTCTCGACGAGGCGGGAGCCGCCGACCAGCGCCAGCGTGGTCGCCACCACCAGCACGCTGGTTGCGATCGCGAGGAACAGCGCCACCAGCTTGCCCCGCGTCCAGGGCCGGTGGGCCACGCCGCGGACGCGGTCGAGGCCGCCGACCAGCGAGCCCATCACGTTGGCCGACACGTAGAGGGCGGTCAGCAGACCGATGGTCAGGAACAGGACCGCCTGGCCGGTGTTGTTGGTCGCGGATCGCAGCGCCGACCTCAGGATCTGGCGCAGCTCGATCGGGATCGCGTTGTCGGCGTCGTCGGACAGGAACTCGTCGAACGTGTCCGGCTCGGCGACGAGGCCGATGATCGACACGAGGACGAACATGAACGGCACCGTGGCCAGGAAGGCGTTGTAGGCGAACTGGCTCGCGACCTGGGTGATGTCGTCGCGGACCGACCGTCGGACGGTCCCGAGGGTGGCCTCGACGAGCCAGCGGCCGGCCCGCCGGACCGGCGAGATCGCCGTGCGGACCCACGAATCAGCGCTCGAGACGGTCGCCATCGCCCGGTGGATATCGGTCAGCCCTGCGGGGCGCAAGGCGAGGGCGCGTCCCCAGCGGCCCGCCGGAGGGGCGATCCACCTGACCCTTCGGGTGGCTCGCACCTCCGCGGGACCATCCTCGCGGGGGGCGCGCCAGGAGCGCCCCTGGTTCATGCTGCCACCGAGGGTCGTCCTACTGCCCCCCGCGCGGCAGTTCGGAGGCTCGCGGCGCTCGGGCACAGCGTCACGGGCCTCCTGGGCATCGCTCCTTCGGTGACGAGGTCGAGCGTCGGGACGGCCCTCAAGCTTGTCGCTCCCCTTCCGGCGGCGTTCGTGGCGATGCGACACGGGCTCGCCGCGCGGCGGCGAGGTGATGTACGCCCGTTCGCCCTCACTCCCGCGGGACCTGCCCGCGGGTTCCGGCGCCTACTTGCTCTGGGAGAGCAGGACCGCCAGGTCCGCGTACGCGAGGCCGTCGGGCGCGGCCGGCAGCCCCAGGTCGTGCTCGATGGCGGACGCCAGGGCGCGGGCCCGGTCGAGCACCGACTTGTGGACCGCCTGGCCGGGCGCCGACTCGGCGATGCGCTTGGCCTCGTTGCGCAGTTGGTTGAGGTCGGCCGCCGGCGAGTTGAAGCTCGGCTTGGGCGGAGGGGTCCAGGTCGGCGTCTCGCGGACCTGCTCCGCGGCCGCCGCGTCCCGAGAGGAGGTCTCGCTCACCTCTGCCACGATATCGCAACTCCCGCCGGGGAGGTCAGGAGAGGCGGGCCACCCGGCTGGCCCGCTCCATCAGGGCCTCCTGCGAGTTCAGCGGGGCCTCGCCGGGCTCCGGCTCGACCCGCAGCCAGGACCCGTCCGCGCCCAGCTCCCACGCCAGCGCCGTGTCGGCGAGCTGCAGGTCGAGGATCTCCTGGATCTCGGCCTGGGCCGCCGGGTCCTCGACCGGGGCGATGAGCTCGACGCGGTTGTCGAGGTTGCGCGCCATCATGTCGGCGGAGCCGATCCAGTAGGCCGTCTCCCCGCCCGCGGTGAAGGCGAAGATGCGGGCGTGCTCCAGGAAGCGGCCGACGATCGAGATCACGCGGACGTTCTCGCTGACGCCCTCGACGCCGGGGCGCAGGCCCGCGATGCCCCTGACGATCAGGTCGACCGGCACCCCGGCCTGAGAGGCCCGGTAGATCGCCCGGATCACCGGCCCGTCGATGATCGAGTTCATCTTCATCACGACCCGCGACGGCGAGTCGGGCGAGTGGGCCGCCACGACCCGCTCGATCTCCGCGATGATGCCCTTGCGGATGTGGTCGGGGGCCACGAGGCACTTGCGGTAGCTCGGCGCCCGGGCGAAGCCGGTGAGGTGGTTGAAGAGGTCGGCGACGTCCTCGGCGAGGTCCTCGCGGCAGGTGAACAGCCCGAGGTCCGTGTAGAGCCGGGCGGTCGACGGGTTGTAATTGCCGGTGCCGATGTGGACGTAGCGCCGCACCAGGTCGCCCTCGCGGCGCACCACGAGGGCCACCTTGGCGTGCGTCTTCAGCCCGGAGAGCCCGTAGACGACGTGGACGCCCGCGCGCTCCAGGGCCCGCGCCCACTGGATGTTGCGCTCCTCGTCGAAGCGGGCCTGCACCTCGACCAGGCAGACGGTCTGCTTGCCCTGCTCGGCGGCCCGCATGAGGGCCGGGACGATCGGCGAGTCGCCGCTGGTGCGGTAGACGGTCTGCTTGATGGCCAGGACGCTGGGGTCCTCCACCGCCTGCTCCACGAAGCGCTCGACGCTGCTGTGGAAGTCGTCGTAGGGGTGGTGCACGAGCACGTCGCCGTCACGGATGACCGAGAACAGGTCGAGCCGCTCGCCCTCCTCGGGCCGGAGCCGCGGGCGGGTGCGCGGCTCGAAGGGCGCGTCCCTCAGGTCCGGGCGATCCAGCCCGGCCAGCGACCAGAGCATGGTGAAGTCGAGCGGCGGCCGGACGCGGTAGGTGTCTCGCTCCTCGACCTCCAGCGCCGCCATCAGCTCCTCGACGAGGCGCACCGGGGCCGTGTCCTCCACCTCGAGCCGCACCACGTGGCCGAAGCGGCGCCGGCGCAGCTGCGCCTCCACCGCGCCGATGAGGTCGTCGGACTCGTCTGAGATCGAGAAGTCCGCGTCGCGGGTCACGCGGAAACGAGCCGCCTCGACCACCTCCATCCCCGGGAAGAGGCGCTCCACCTGGGCCTCGATGACGTCCTCGATGAAGACCAGGCGGTCGTCGACCGGGATCAGCCGGGGCAGGCGCGGCGGCACCTTCACGCGCGCGAAGCGGGTCTCGCCGTTCACGGGGTCGCGTACGCGCAGGCCGAGGTTGAGCGAGAGGCCGGAGATGTAGGGGAAGGGCAGCCCGGGGCCGACTGCGAGGGGCGTGAGCACCGGGTAGACCTCGCGGTCGAAGCGCTCGTCCACCGCCTGCCGCTCCGCGGCGTCGAGGTCGGCGTAGTCCGTCACCCGGATCCCAGCTGCGGCCAGCTGGGGGCGCAGCTCCTCGCTCCAGATGCGGCTCTGCTCGGCCGTCAGCTCCGCGACCTGCTCGTGGATGCGGTCGAGCACGTCCTCCCGGGACAGCTTGTCGGGCGTCGATGGCAGGCGGCCGGCCTCCAGGGCGTCCTGGACCGTCGCGACGCGCACCATGAAGAACTCATCGAGGTTGCTGGTGAAGATCGCCAGGAACTTGCAGCGCTCCAGCAGCGGCACGCCGGGGTCGCGAGCCAGGGCCAGCACGCGCGCGTTGAAGTCGAGCCACGAGAGCTCGCGATTGATGTAGAGGGCCGGATCGCTGAGCTCGCGTGCGGCGGCGGCCTCGGGTGCCGTGGTCATCGACCGCCCATTCTGGACCCTGGAGCCGCTTCCCGGAAGGGGGCGTCCCGGCGGTTACGCGCCCCGCCGGGCCGTCAGCGCGTAGCTCGCCGCCGTCCTGACCCCCTGGACCTCCAGCGTGTAGAGGCCGGCCGACGAGGCCGTGAAGGAGATCGACTCGGCCGACGAGGGGCCCAGCGACGCCGCCGCCAACCAGGTGCGGGCGTAGGCGGGGCCGCGCCTGCCGCCGCGGGCGCCGGGCCGCCAGAGCACGAGGTCGAGGTCGGCCGCCGTCAGCCCCCGCAGGGTCGCGGTCAGGCGCTGGCCGGCCTCGAGCCGGACCGCGAAGCCGTCGCGGGGGTCGCTCCACGACCCGGTGCGGCCGCGGGCCGTGCGCCGGGTCGGCCCGCCCTCGGGCAGGAGCGGTCGCGTGGCGGCGGCCAGCACCGGGTCATCGTTCGGCTCGGGGTCGCCGCGGGGTGGGTCGGGCGCCGCCAGGGCCGCCGCCAGGTCGAGCGCGCCGGCGCCGGAGCCGGGGTCGGGGCCGGCGGGGGGCAGGTCGCGCGCCGTGGTCTCGAGGATCTCGCGCACCTGCTGGGCGGTCAGGCCGGGGCGGGCGGCGATGATCCGGGCCGCCGCGCCCGACACGATCGCCGCCGCCATCGAGGTGCCCGTCCGGGGCACGAGGGCCGGCGAGCCGCCGGGGGCGGTCGACAGGATCCTCTCGCCCGGCGCCGCGAGCGCGACCTGCGGGCCGCGCGCGGAGACGGCCAGCGGCCGCCCGGAGGCCCCCAGCGCGGCGACGGCGAGCACCTGGCGGTAGGAGCCCGGGTAGACCGGCTCGGCGCCTCCGCCGGTGTTGCCGGCGGCGGCGACGACCAGGGCGCCCCGCAGGGACGCGGCGTCGATGGCGTCCTGCTCGGCCTTCGAGAAGCCGCGGCCGCCGAACGAGATGTTGATGACCCGCGCCCCTCGTGCCGACGCGTAGGCCAGGCCGCGCACCAGCGCCGAGGCGGTCGTGCGGCCGCCCGCGTCGGCGACCGTGACCGGGAGGATGCGAGCCGCCGCCACCCCGCTCCCGCCCACGCCGTTCCCCGTGGCGGCGGCGATGATGCCCGCGACGTGGGTCCCGTGGCCCTGGGGGTCGACGGACGGGTCGGGGCTGCTCGGCACGAAGGAGCGGCCGGCGCCCGGCAGCACGACGCCCGCCAGGTCCGGCGAGGACGGGTCGACGCCCGTGTCGAGCACGGCCACGAGCGGCCGCGCCCCGCGCGGGGGCGGCGTCCACCTGATCTGGCGGAGGTGGGCCTGCCCGGCGGCGAGCGGATCGGTGGCGGCGGCGTGGAGCGCCGGGCGCTCCGCGGCCGCCGCCGCGAGCGGCGGCGGAGGTGCCGCCGGGCCGGTCACGCCGTCAGACGCGCCAGCGCGCGGCGATCACGACCAGGGCTGCGATCAGCCCGATCGCGACCACCAGGGCGGCGACCAGCGACAGGCCCACGACGAGCGGGATCACCACGACGATGGCCTGGGCGATCGCCACGATCCAGAGGAGGTCCCGGAACACGCCGGCGGGCAGGCGGGTCGCGAGCGCGACGCAGACGACGAGCAGGGCCACCGCCAGGGCCCCCATCAGGACGGCGCTCGGCCGCCAGATCAGGAACGCCACGACCTCGGCCAGCGCGAGGATGCCCGAGAGCATCACGCGCCGGCCCCGGAGCCACTGCCTCGCGCGGCCGCCCGGGGAGTCGGGCCGGGCCTCGATCACGAGCGGATCGGACACGCGACGAGTGTAGCCCAGGCGTGAACCCCGCCGGCCCCGCGCCGGTACGCTCCGCGCCGACCCACGCCCCCGGAGGCCCCCGTGTCCGACCCACCCCCCGACAGCGCCGACGTCCCCGACGTCCCGGTCCTGCGCGCGCTCGGCAACCGCCGCAGCATCCGCTACTTCGACGCCGACCGGACCGTCGAGCGCTGGAAGATCGAGGCCATGCTCCAGGCGGCGCGGTTCGCCTCGTGCCAGGGGAACATCAACTGCACCGAGGCCATCGTGGTGCGCAAGGGCGAGTGCGACCTCTGGGAGGAGCTCGAGGAGTGCGTCTCGGGCTTCAACGTTCAGATCATCGATCAGTGCTCCCACCTGATCATCTGGCTCACCAACCTCAACGCGTGGTACGGGCGCGCGGTGGACGGCATCTCGACGGTCAGCCTCGCCGGGGGCACGACGAAGTACCACGGCTGGAACTACGAGTTCTCGATGACCCAGACGATCCCGCGGCTGATGAGCTTCCCCACCGAGCGCACCGAGATCCTGCTGCGCTTCGAGAGCGGTCAGGCCGTGGCCAACGCGATCACGGCTGGTGTGGGGCTCGGGCTCGGAAACTGCCTGATCGCGTTCGGGCGCAAGCCGGGCGGGGTGGAGAAGGCCTTCGGCCTGCCGCCCCACTACCGCTTCACCTGGGGGCACGCCGTGGGCTACCCGCTCGAGCGGGCCGACGCGGGCGGCCAGCGGCCGCGCCTGAAGCTCGACCGCCTCTTCCACGACAACGCCTTCGGGCGGCCGTACGCGTCCGACCCGGCGGCGGTGGAGCTGCTGAGGGACAAGGGCCTGATCCAGGACCCGGCGCCGCTTCCCGGCCGCTTCGAGGAGATCGCCGCGATCGCCGAGCGCCACGGCCGCGACCCGGGGCTCCTGCACTTCCCCGCCCGCGAGATCCGGCGCCTGCTCGAGGACGACGACTGGGACCTGAGCCCGGGCCTGCGGGCGCACGCCGAGCACGTCCTGGCCACCGAGGAGCTGCCCGACTACCCGGAGGAGATGCGCGAGACCTTCCAGCGGCTGATGGAGGAGCACGGCATCGACGCCTCCAGGTTCCTCCCCGCCGACGGCTGAGCCGGTGCCCTACGAGGACATCCTCTACGAGGTCGGCGGCGGGCGGGCAACGATCACGATCAACCGCCCCGACCGGCTCAACGCCTTCCGGGGCCGCACCATCCTCGAGCTGTGCGAGGCCTTCGAGGCCGCCGCCGACGACGAGGCCGTGGGGGTGATCGTGTTCACGGGGGCGGGCGAGCGGGCCTTCTGCGTCGGCGGCGACGTGCGCGAGCCCACCCGCACGATGGCGGAGAAGCGCGCCGCCCACATCGACGCGCCGCGGCTGGCGACGGCCATGCGCGACAACGGCAAGCCGATCATCTGCCGCGTGCGCGGGTACTGCATCGGCGGGGGCAACGAGCTGAACATGATCTCTGATCTCACGATCTCGGGGACGTCGGGGCGCTTCGGCCAGGCCGGCCCACGCATCGGCAACGCGCCCCTCTGGTGGGGCTCCCAGCTCATCCCGGCCGTCGTGGGCGAGAAGCGCGGCCGCGAGGTCCTCTTCATCACCCGCCAGTACGACGCCGAGGAGGCCCTGCGGATGGGCCTGGTGAACGCCGTGGTGCCCGACGAGGAGCTCGACGCCGAGGTCGAGCGCTGGTGCGCTGACATCCTGCGCCGGTCGCCCCAGGGCCTGCGCCTGGCCAAGGCGGCCCTCAACGCCCGCACCGACGCCCTCTACTCGTCCACAAACCACGGGATGGAGCTGATGGCCCTGAACCACGTCTACGGCCCCGAGCCCCAGGAGGGCATCGCCTCCTTCCAGGAGCGGCGGCCGGCCGACTGGCGGCGGTTCCGCGGCGGCCAGGGGCCCGAGCCGGCCTGACCGAAGGGAGAGCGCCATGGGCGACTGGAGCGATTGGTACGCGCACGAGGACCCCACGACCTGGGTGCTGGCAGACATCCTGCGGCGCCGCGCCGAGGAGCACCCTGACCGCGATTACCTCCGCTACGCCGACGGGCCCTGGCTCAGCTACGGGGAGGTCGACGCCCGCGCCAACCGGGTCGCGAACGGGCTGATCGCCCGCGGGATCCGGCCGGGCGAGTCGGTGAGCGTGCTGCTGCCCAACTGCGAGGAGTTCGTCCCGGTCTGGTACGGGATCCTCAAGGCCGGCGCGGTCATGAGCCCCATCAACACGGCCTACAAGGGCGAGTTCCTCTCCTGGACGATCA
>DATAGF010000103.1:0-1673 GCA_036257075.1 Miltoncostaeaceae bacterium | reverse complement strand
CAGGCGCACGTCGTCGGTCTGGCAGTCGTAGAAGAGATAGGCGGAGCTCGGCTCCATGGGGGCCAGGGCGGGGATCAGCTCGGTGGCCTCCTCGCCCGAGATCGTCCGGTGGCGGTCCGGCGACCAGTAGTACGCCTCGCCGCCGTGCTCGTTCCGCTGGCTGCGCCCGCGCCCGATGCGGGAGGTCGCCATCACGTCGTACATGTTGAGGCCGATCCCGATGCGCCGGTCGCGGCGCTCCTCGCCAAGTGCGGGGACCAGGAAGGGCGTCGGGTAGACGAGGTGCGGCGCCAGCTGGACGAGGAGCTGGCGCTCGAGCAGCGCCTCGCGCACGAGCCCGAGGTCGAAGTTCTGGAGGTAGCGGAGGCCGCCGTGGACCATCTTCGAGGAGCGGCTCGAGGTGCCCCTGCCGAAGTCGTCGCGCTCGACCAGAGCCACCGAGTAGCCGCGCGACGCCGCGTCGAGCGCAACCCCGGCACCGGTGATCCCACCCCCCACCACGACCACGTCGAAGGGATGGTCCTGAACCGCCTGGAGCGCATCGTTGCGCGAGATCATTCGAGGAACTCGATGACCTGATCGGCGGGAAGGCGCTCGGGCGCGCGCTGCTCCTGAACGGGCGTTCCGAGGTGGAGCAGGCCGACGAAGCGCTCGCCGTCGGGGATGCCGACCGCCGCGAGCCCCTCGGGCGTGCGCAGGACCTCGGGGGTGCGCCAGTAGGTGGCGAGGCCCCGGCCGTGGGCCGCGAGCAGGACGATGTAGGCCGCGCACGCCGCGGCGTGGAGGTCCTCCTCGTCCTGGATCTCGTCGCCGGTCAGGACGCACGAGACGACGACGAGCGTCGGCGCCCGGTCGAGCTTCGCCGCCGACTCGGGGCCGCCCGCCTCCTTGAGGCGTTCGAGCGCCTGCGGCCCGATCACCCGGAAGCGCCACGGGTTGGTGAGGTTGTGGTTGGGTGCCCAGCGCGCCAGCTCGAGGATCTCCGCGAGCTGCTCGCGGTCGACCGGGTCGGGCCGGTAGGCCTTGTGGGTCCGCCTGGTGCGGATCGCCTCCTCGACTTCCATGCGTGGGGAGGCTAGCTAGTGGTGGCCAGGCTCCCCCGAATGGTCGGGGAGTCGGCGCCGGTAGAGCACCCAGCCGCCCCACACCGCCGCTGCCGCTGCCGCGGCGGCGGCGAGCACGATCAGCCAGGCCGGTACGCCTTCCCGATCCCCGCCGTCTCCGCGCGAGGAAGCCGCCGACAGCGGCACGGGGGTGGCCTGGCCGGCTGCCGCTGGCGCGGCGCTCGCGGGGGTGCTCCCCTTTTGATCCGGCTTTGAGGCTTTCGCGGCCGAGGTGTCCTTCCGCTGCCCCTTGGTCGCGCCCGGCGCCGGCGCAGGCGGGCTCATGGCCCGTCTAACCGGGCTGAGCGGGAAGGCGGCGCCGTTGGCCGCCAGCAGGGCCTGGGCCGTCACCCAGACGGGCGTCTGGTCGCTGGAGGCCGAGTAGCGGTAGTGGCCGTCACCGGCCTGGACCGAGGAGAGGTAGTCAAGGGGGGAACGCCCGCCCCTGCGGACCGATGCCGGCGAGACGCCGGCGGCCACCAGGCCCTGGGCTGCGTAGGCGGTGGACTGGGAGTTGATGACACCACCGTTGAGAGGGAAGCCGCCCCCGGGCCGCTGGGCCCGGCGGAG
>DATAGF010000099.1:0-3279 GCA_036257075.1 Miltoncostaeaceae bacterium | reverse complement strand
GCCGAGGCCGGCGTCGCGCTCCACGCGACCGGCGGCAAGTACGCCGTGCGCATGACCATGACGGACACGACCAACCCGTCCCTGCTCAACACGCAGGACATCACCGGCAACTACGGCGACGCGAACTGGCTCGCCCCCGGCCTGACCACGTTCACGTTCACCGTGCCCGGCGCCGCGACCGCCGGCCGCCAGGGCGACATTTTGGAGCCCCAGGCCCGCGTGATCAACAACGCGGCTCCGCCCTTCGACGCCTCGCACGCCGTCGGGAGCAGGCTGCTGGTCACCCCGTAGCCCTCACGGAACGCGGCGGATCGGCCCGCTCCACGGACGGAGCGGGCCGGTCGTCGTTCGAAGGAGCTCCGACCATGGCCCTGGCACCCAACGACGCTCGCCTCACGGGCCTCCGGATCGCCGAGGCCGGCTCGGCCAGCGCCGCGGGCGTGGTCACGGCGGGAACTCCACTGGACGTCCTCCTGAGCGTCGAGGCCGGGCCGGCGATCTTCGCGGTGGGCGCCCGTTTCGCCGCCGGCGTGCAGATCGACGGCATGGCGCCGGGGACCGTCCCGCCCCTGATCGGTGAGCTCGGCGGGGCGGAGTGGGCCACCCCCGTCGCAGAGCTGCGGCTCGTCGTCCCCGCCTCGGCGACGGCCGGACTGGCCGACCGTCTGCTGGGCGTGGCGGCGTTCCTGCGCGTGAACGCGGCGCCGCCGTTCCTCGTCTCGGCCATGCGCGGGCCGGACCTCTTCGTCGCGCCGGCGTCCCTCCGGGGGGCGGACGCGGCGGCCGTGCTCGGCGCGCGCGAGAATGGCGGCCGTGTGGCTCCAGCGGACCTTCGCCCTTCGGCCCCGGCCCCGGGGTATCCACCTCGTCACCCGTGAGGTGGTCGAGGCCGTCCCCGAGATCGCCGCGGTCGAGGTGGGGCTGGCGCACCTCATCGTGCTGCACACCTCCGCCTCCCTGGCCCTCAACGAGAACGCGAGCCCGGACGTGCGCGAGGACCTGGCCGAGTGGCTGAACCGGGCCGTGCCGGACGGCGCGCCGTACTTCCGCCACCGGCTGGAGGGCCCCGACGACATGCCCGCCCACGTCAAGTCCGTGCTCACCGGACCCTCGCTGACGCTGCCGGTGACCGGCGGGCGGCTCGCCCTGGGCACCTGGCAGGGGGTGTACCTCTGCGAGCACCGAGACCGCGGCGGGCCGCGGTCGGTGACGATCACCATGTGGGGAGAGGGTAAAAAAGCAGGCTGAGACACGGGGGTCCGGGGTACACTCCATGGGTGATCGAGGCGTTCCCACCCCCGGCGGCGCGTGGCTCGCGAGGCTGACAAGGACTCCTTCGAGGTCGCGACGGACCGCGCGCGGGGCGTCGTGACCGTCGCCGGCGACCTGGACCTCGCCCACTGCCAGGACCTGCGCCTCGCGATCCTCGCCGTCGAGGAGACCCGCCCGCCGGTGCTGGTGGTCGACCTCCGCGAGGTCGTCCACATCGACTCCACCGGCCTTCGCGTCATCCTCGACGCCTCCACGCGCGCCGAGGCCGACGGGCGCCGGGTGGTCGTCGTGGTGGAGCCCGGCGGCCCGGTGGGCAAGGTGCTCGAGCTCACGCTGGTCACGGATCGCATCGAGGTCGTCGGGGACCCCGCAGCGGCCCAGGGGTGATCGAGGAGCCCTCGGCGCCGGGGGAGGCCCCGGAGGCCTGGGAGCTGCGCGAGTCGCGGGAGCTCCTCGACACGATCATCACCTGCGCGCCGGTGGGGTTCGCGCTTCTCGACCCGGCGATGCGCGTGGTGCGCGCCAACGAGACGCTGGCCAACATCGGCGGCCGGTCGGGCGACGACCTGGTGGGCGAGCGGGCCCAGGACGCCCTGCCACCGCCCTGGGGCGAGGCGCTCGCCGGCCCCTTCCGGCGCGTGCTCGAGACCGGCGAGCCTGTGGACGACCTGGAGATCGCCGCGCCGTCGGCCGCCGAGCCGGGCCGCGACCACACCTGGCTCGCCAGCTGGTACCCGGTGCGTCACGAGGGCGAGATCGTCGCCGTCGGCGTCTTCGTCACCGACATCAGCGACCGGGTGCGTGCCGAGCGGGGCCTCCAGCTCCTGTTCGACGTGGGCGAGGCGCTTGACGCGACGCTCGGGGTGGAAGAGCGCCTCGGGCGCCTCGCCGCTCTCGTGGTACCCACGCTCGGCGACTTCTGCACCATCGAGATGCTGGAGCCCACAGGCGAGATCCGGGTCGTCGCGGGCGATGCCATCCTCGCCGGAACGGCCGTCGACGGCGAGCGCCTCATCGCCGCGCCGCTCCGCGCACGCGCACGCGATCTCGGGACGCTGACCCTCCGGATGGGCCCGTCCGGGCGGACCTACGACGACGCCGATCGCGCCATCGCGCTCCAGCTCGGCCGGCGCGCCGGCATCGCCGTCGACAACGCGCGGCTCTACGACGCCCAGCTCCGGATCGCGGACACGCTCCAGCGCAGCCTGCTCCCGCCGGCCTTGCCCGAGGTGCCGGGGATCGAGGCGGCGGCGCTCTACTCGCCGATGGGGGACGGGGTGGAGGTTGGCGGCGACTTCTACGACCTCTTCGCCGCCGGGCCGTCCTGGGTGGCGGTGATCGGGGACGTCTGCGGCAAGGGCGTGGAGGCCGCCGCGCTCACGTCGCTCGCCCGCCACAGCATCCGGGCCCTGACCCGCGACGACGCGCCGCCGAGCGTCGTGCTGGAGCGGCTCAACGCGTCGATCATCGCCGAGCGCGGCCTCGAGGCCCGCTTCTCGACGGTGGCCTGCGCCCGGCTGGTCCCGAGCGGCTCCGGGGTCACGGCGACGGTGTCGAGAGCCGGGCACCCCCCGCCCCTGGTGGTCCGCTCCGCGGGGCGGGTGGACCCGCTGGGCCGGCCCGGCACCCTGCTCGGCCCGTTCGCCGAGGTGCGCCTTCACGACGACGCGGCCGAGCTGACGCCGGGGGACGCCCTGGTCCTCTACACGGACGGCATCACAGAGGCGCGCCGCGACGGGGAGATGTTCGGTGAGGACCGGCTGCGGTCGCTCCTCCGGGACCTCGCCGGCAGGGGCGCCGAGGAAATCGCGCGCGCCGTCGAGCGGGCGGTCGCCGCCCACCACGGCGGGCCCCTCGGCGACGACCTCGCCCTGCTGGTGCTCAGGGTGTCCCCGTGAGCCGCCGCCGGCGCGACCCCGCGTGGCTCTGGTACGGGCTTGCCGCGGCCGCCCTGATGGCGCTGCTCGTCCTGGACCTCACCGGCGTGCTCGAGGGCCTCGGCCCCTA
>DATAGF010000092.1:0-2568 GCA_036257075.1 Miltoncostaeaceae bacterium | reverse complement strand
GCCAGCCCGGCCGCGTAGGCCGCGCCGAGCGCCGTGGTCTCGGCCACCGCGGGGCGGATGGTGTCCACGCCGAGCAGGTCGGCCTGGAACTGCATGAGCGTCTCGTTCGCGACCATGCCGCCGTCCACCTTGAGCGACTCGAGCTTCACGCCCGAGTCGGCGTCCATGGCCTCGGCGACCTCGCGGGTCTGGTAGGCCGTCGCCTCGAGGGTCGCGCGCGCGATGTGGCCGGCGGTGACGTAGCGCGTCAGGCCCGCGATCACGCCACGTGCGTCGCTGCGCCAGTAGGGGGCGAAGAGCCCCGAGAACGCCGGGACGAAGTAGCAGCCGCCGTTGTCCTCGACGGTCTTGGCCAGGTCCTCGACCTCCGGGGAGGTCTTGATCAGCTTGAGGTTGTCGCGCAGCCACTGCACGAGCGCGCCCGTGATGGCGATCGCCCCCTCGAGCGCGAAGACCGTCGGCTGGTCGCCGATCTTGTAGCCCGCGGTCGTGATGAGGCCGTTCTCGGACTGGACCGGCTCGTTACCGGTGTTGAGGAGCAGGAAGTTGCCGGTCCCGTAGGTGTTCTTGGCCTCGCCCACCGCGAAGCAGGTCTGGCCGAAGAGGGCCGCCTGCTGGTCGCCGAGGTCGCCCGCGACTGGGATGCCCTTGACCGCGTCGAGCGCGGCCTCGCCGTACACGTCGCTGGAGCCCCTGATCTCGGGGAGCATCGCCCTCGGCACGCCGATGGTGTCGAGCAGCTCCTGGTCCCAGTCCTGGGTCTCCAGGTTCATCAGCATCGTCCGGCTGGCGTTGCTCACGTCCGTGATGTGGAGGCCGCCGTCCGGGCCGCCCGTGAGGTTCCAGATGACCCAGGTGTCCATGTTGCCGAAGAGGAGGTCGCCCGACTCGGCGCGGGCCTCGGCCCCGCCGACCTCGTCGAGGATCCAGCGCACCTTCGGGCCCGAGAAGTAGGTGGCGATCGGCAGGCCCGTCTTGAGCCGGAAGCGGTCCTGGCCGCCGTCCGCCATCAGCTTGTTGCAGATCTGGTCGGTGCGCGTGTCCTGCCAGACGATCGCGTTGTAGACCGCCTCGCCACTGCTCCGGTCCCACACGACCGTCGTCTCGCGCTGGTTGGTGATGCCGATGCCCGCCAGGTCGCCCTTGTCGATGCCCGCCGACGAGAGCGCCTCGGCGGTCACCTCCTGGGTGCGCGCCCAGACCTCGGCGGGGTCGTGCTCGACCCACCCCGGCTTGGGGTAGATCTGCTCGTGCTCCTTCTGCGAGATGGAGACGACGTTCCCGCCGTGGTCGAAGATCATGAAGCGGGTGCTGGTGGTCCCCTGGTCGATTGCGCCTGCGTACTGCGCCACGTCGTTCCCCCTATCCGGTCGAACTCAGGTGTCGCCGGCCCACGTGCGCGCCGCGCACCCGACGAGGAGCGCGCTCGATGTCGCGCCGGGGTCCTGGTGCCCGGCGCTGCGCTCTCCGAGATAGCTTGCCCGGCCCTTTCGCGCCACGAGCGGGATCGTGGCGGCGACGCCCTCGTCGGCCGCGCTCGCCGCGCGGGCGAGCGCCGCTCCGAGGCCGGCGCCCTCGCCGAGCGCGGCCCGGAGGGCCTCGCCGGCCGGGAGGAGGGCGTCGAGCATCGTCTTGTCGCCGGGCTCGGCCTTGCCGCGGGCCTTCACGCCCGCGACCGCCGCGTCGAAGCAGTCGGCCCACGCCTCGGGCGAGATCTCCGTCGCGTCGCCGGCCGTCGTGCCGAACTGCAGGAAGAACGTGCCGTACAGGGGCCCGCTGGCCCCGCCCACCTTGGAGATCAGGGTCATCGCGACGGCCTTCATGATCCCGCCGACGTCGCCGGGCTCGTCGCCGTCCAGCTTCTCGACGGCCGCGCGCATGCCGCGGTCCATGTTGATGCCGTGGTCGGCGTCGCCGATCGCCTTGTCGAGGCGGGTCAGCTCGTCCTTCTGCTCGCCGACGACGGCCGCGAAGGCCCTGATCCAGGATGCGACCTCGGGGGCCGTCGCCCCACCGGCCCCCGAGGCGCTCTCGGCCTCGCTCATGCGACGAGGCCCGCCGGCCGGCGAGAGCCGGCGAGGCCGAGGAGCATGCTCAGGCCGCTCATGCGCCCCAGCGCAGCCCGGCGGTCCTGACCGGGGCGTCCCAGAGGCGTGTCATCTCCTCGTCCAGCCTGAGGAGCGTGATCGAGCAGCCGGCCATCTCCAGCGACGTGATGTACGGCCCGACGAGGCTGCGGCCGACCTTCACGCCGCGCTCGTCGAGGATCCCCCGCAGCTCGTTGTAGACGATGTAGAGCTCGAGCGGCGGGGTCCCCCCCATGCCGTTGACGAAGGCCAGGACCTCGTCCCCGGACTCGAAGGGCAGGTCGTCGAGGATCGGGTTCGCCAGCATCGCGGTGATCTCGCGCGCCGACGCGAGCGGGACGCGCTCGCGCCCCGGCTCGCCGTGGATCCCGATCCCGATCTCCATCTCGTCGTCGCCGAGCTCGAAGGTGGGGCTGCCGGCCGCGGGGACCGTGCAGGAGGTCAGCGCCATGCCCATGCTGCGCCCCTGCGCGTTCACCCG
>DATAGF010000090.1:0-2618 GCA_036257075.1 Miltoncostaeaceae bacterium | reverse complement strand
CGATGGACCGCCGAGGCCTCACGCTGCTGGGTTCGGGCCACTTCGTCATCGACGCCGCGGTGGGCGCGGTGCCGGCCATGATCCCGGTCTTCACGGCCATCTACGCGCTCTCGGACCTCGCCGCGAGCATGATCCTCGGCGCCTCGCTGCTCGTCTCGTCGGCCGTCCAGCCGCTCTTCGGCCTGCTCGCCGACCGCCGGCCGACCCCGGCCTTCATCTGGGGCGGAGTCGCCGTCGGGGCGGCCGGGCTGGCCCTCTCGGGGCTGGCGGGCGGCTACCTCGGCGTGCTGGCCTGCATCGTCGGCTCCGGCCTGGGCATCGCGGCCTTCCATCCCGAGGCGGCGCGGGTCGCCAACCAGATCTCGGCCGAGCGCAAGGCGACCGGGCTCGCCTGGTTCATGGTCGGCGGCAACGCCGGCTTCGCCGTCGGCCCGCTGCTCGTCGCGCTCTTCATCCCCCTGCTGGACGAGCGGGCGACGCTGGTCTTCCTGGTGCCCGGCGCCGCCGTCGCCCTGTGGCTCCACCACGAGCGCGCGCGCCTGACCGTCCCCCTCCCCACGGCGCTCCCGGAACGGGCGCGCCGCGCCGAGGCGAGCGACGGCGCGCCCGCGGTCGAGGGCGCGGGTCCCTGGAGCGTCGGCCTGCTCCTGTTCGTCACGAGCATGCGGACCTGGACCCAGTTCTGCCTGCTCGCCCTGGTCCCGCTGCTGCTGGTGGACGACCGCGGCTTCTCCGACCAGGCGGCCGGCTTCGTGGTGGCCGCCTTCGCCGGCGCCGGGGTCGTCGGCACGGTCGCGGGCGCAGTGCTGGCCGACCGGGTGGGCGGGCGGCGGATGCTGCTGTGGACGATGCCCGTGGTCTCGCCGCTCATCGCGGGCTTCCTGCTGACGGACGGCGCCGTCTCCATCCTCCTGCTCGCCGCCGCCGGCTTCGTGCTGCTGGCCTCCTTCTCGGTGACGGTCATGATGGGCCAGGAGTACCTGCCGAACCGCCTCGCGCTGGCGGCCGGCCTGATGATCGGGTTCGGCGCGATCGGCTCGGCGCCGCCCGGCCTCGCCCTGTTCGGCGTGATCGCCGACTCCGCCGGGCGCGAGGCCGCCCTCTGGGGCGTCGCCGCCCTTCCGCTGCTCGCCGGGGCCCTCGCCCTGCTGCTCCCCGAGCGCCACGGCGGCGCCCTCGCCGAGGCGGCCGCCTGATGCCGCGCCGCCCCCCGCCGGCCGGCGGCGACGACCTCTTCGGCGAGGCCGTTCGCGCCCGCCTCGAGACGACCCGCCCGCTCGCCGCGCGCATGCGGCCGCGGACCCTCGAGGAGGTCGTCGGGCAGCCCGCCCTCCTCGGCCCCGGCGGCGCCCTGCGAGAGGCGATCGCGGGCGACCGCGTCCCCTCCATGGTCCTGTACGGCCCGCCCGGCAGCGGCAAGACCACCCTCGCCCGGGTCGTGGCCGAGACCACCGCGGCCGAGTTCGAGGAGATGTCGGCCGTCTCGGCGACGGTGGCCGACGTGCGCGCCGTCCTGGCCCGCGCGCGCGACCGGCTGGCCGCCGGCGGGCGGACCGTCCTCTTCCTCGACGAGATCCACCGCTTCAACCGCGCCCAGCAGGACGCCCTGCTGCCGGCCGTCGAGGACGGGCTCGTCACCCTCATCGGCGCCACGACCCAGAACCCCTGGTACGAGGTCAACGCGGCGCTCGTCTCGCGCGTGCGGGTGTTCGTGCTGGAGGCGCTCGGGCCTGAGGAGGTCGGCGTCCTCATCGACCGCGCCCTGGCGGCGCCCCAGGGCCTCGCGGGCCGCGTGCGCCTGGGGGCCGAGGCGCGCGGCGCGCTGATCGCGCGGGCCAACGGCGACGCCCGCGGCGCCCTCAACCTGCTCGAGGCCGCCGCCGCGGGGACCCCCGACGGCGAGGAGGTCACGCTGGAGGCGGTGCGCTCCGCCGCCGGCGGGCGGGCCGTGGTCTACGACCGCGAGGGCGACGCCCACTACGACACCATCTCGGCCTTCATCAAGAGCCTGCGCGCCAGCGACCCCGACGCCGCGATCTACTACCTCGCGGTCATGATCGCCGGCGGCGAGGACCCCAAGTTCATCGCGCGGCGGCTGATCGTCGCCGCCAGCGAGGACGTCGGCAACGCCGACCCGCGGGCGCTCGAGGTGGCGGTCGCGGCCGCGCGGGCCGTCGAGTTCGTCGGCCTGCCCGAGGCGCGCATCAACCTCGCCCAGGCAACGACGTACATCGCACTCGCACCCAAGTCGAACGCCTCATACGCCGCAATCAACGAGGCCATGGCGCGGGTGGAGCGCGAGGGCGCGCGCCGGCCGCCCCTGGCGCTCCGCGACGCGAGCCGCGCGAACGCCCGCAACCTCGGCCACGGCGAGGGCTACCGCTCCCCCCACGCCAGCCCCGATGGGGTCCTCGACGAGTCGCTGCTGCCCGAGGGCATGGAGGACGCGTCCTTCTTCCATCCCACCGGTCGCGGACCGGAGGGCGAGCTGTCGGAGCGGCTCCGGCGAATGCGCGAGCGCGCCGCGGGCGAGCCGGCCGAGCCCTTCTAGGTGGCGCGGTGGAGCTCTTCGCGCCGGAGCACCTCGTCGTCCTCGCCCTGACGGCCGCGGCCTGCGT
>DATAGF010000079.1:0-4179 GCA_036257075.1 Miltoncostaeaceae bacterium | reverse complement strand
GCGGGCCACCTCGTTGGGGTCCTCCACCCCCGGGTCGGCCCCGTCGACCGCGGCCACCACGTCCTCGTCCGGGCCGAGCCGGTAGTGCCCCGCCGGGACGTCGCCCGCGGTCTCGACGATCAGCGGCGGCGCCCCGTCGAGGACCCCGGCATCGGCGACCAGCGCCTTGAGCGGCAGGTGCGGCGCCGCGGCGCGCGCGGCGGCGAGCGTCTCGGCCGTGTCCTCGGCGGCGCCGCTGGCGGCGACGTCCAGGCCGATGCGCGCCAGCCGCGCCGCCCAGCCGGGCGGGCCCGGCAGCGGGCCGAGCGCGATGGCCGGCAGGACAGGGAGCTGGATCCCCAGGGCGGCGAGCTCGTCGCGTCGCATGGGCCCAGGGTACGCATCTACCATTCGCACTCTCATGAGGCGCGAAGGATGGCTCCGGCGGCTCGGCCCCTGGGTCGGGATCGGCACGAGCCCGGCGGCCATGATGACCGGGGGCGGCGTCGGCGAGGGGCTCAGGGGCGGCGAGCTCGTCGCGGCCCTCGTGACCGGCGTGGTCCTGCTCGCCGGCCTGGCGGCGACCCAGGGGGTCCTGGGCCAGCGCACCGGCCGGACGCTCGCGTCGCTGACCGCCGGGCCGCTCGGCAGCGAGGGCAGCCGGCGCACCGCGTCGGTGGTCATGCTGGCCATGATGGTCGGGTGGTTCGGGGTCAACGTCGGCGTGGCCGGCGTCGCCCTCGCGCGGCTGGTGGGGATGCCCGACCTGGCCGGCGTCGTCCTCTTCGCCCTCATCATGCTCGCGGTGGTGGGGTTCGGCCTCGGCGTGCTGTCGTGGTCGGCGCTGGTCGCCGGCCTCGCGACGACGACCCTCGCCGTCTACGGCCTCCAGCTCGCCTTCGCCGACCGTGACGCCACCCTGTCGGGCGGCCTGGCCGGCAACGACCCGATCGGCTTCCTCTCGGCCGTGGCGCTGGTCATCGGCTACGGCGCGGCCTTCTCGCTGCGGACGCCGGACTTCACCCACGACCTGGCCCGCACCCGGCAGGTGGTCTGGTGCGCGCTGGTCGGGCTGGCGGTCCCGACCCTGGCCTTCGGCTTCGCGGGGGCGGCCCTCTACGCCGCCACGGGCACCTGGGACCTCTCGGACGTGCTCCGCGACCTCGGCAGCCCGACCATCGCCTACCTGTTCGTGGCCGTCGGCTTCACGGGCTCCGTCCTCACGAACATCTGGTCAGGCGCCCTGTCGCTCTCGGACGTGGCGCCCCGGGTCCCGCACCGGGTCGCGCTGGCCGCGGTCGCGGCGGCGGGCACCTGCCTGGCGGCCGTGGGCTTCGACGAGCTCCTGCCGTCGTGGCTGACGATCATGGCCCTCGCGGCTCCGGGCCTGGTGGTCATCTGCGCCATCCACGTGGCCCGCGGCGGGGCGCCGCGGCCGGGATGGGGGACGGTGGGCCTGGCCTCATGGGGGGTGGGCTTCGCGTGCGGCCTGGCGCTGCACCTGGCAGGCTCTGCGCTCGCGCTCCCGGCGGCGGCCATCGTGCCGGCGATCACCTACTGGCTGCTCGGACCGCCAGGGGAGCGGAAACTGGCTGACGCGAGGGTTGGGGGCTGACGGTGGCGATCGAGGCGACGGCGGCGCGCGGAGGGGGGGTGGGCCTCGACGCCCACGGCATCGAGCCCCGGGGCGCGGTGTGGTGGAACCTCGCCGTGGCGGCGCTCTACGAGCGGGCGCTGGCGTCCGGCGAGGGGGAGCTCGCCGAGGGCGGCGCGCTCGTGGTCTCGACCGGGGTCCACACCGGGCGGGCGCCCAAGGACAAGTACGTCGTGCGCGAGCCCGGCAGCGAGGACCGCGTCTGGTGGGGCGCCGTCAACCAGCCCATCGACGCCGCCGCCCACGCCTCGCTGGGCGAGCGGCTGCGCGCCCATCTGGCCGCCGGCGACATCTACGTGATCGACGCCTGGGCGGGCGCCGACCCGGCCCACCGGCTGCCGCTGCGCGTCGTCACCGAGAGCGCCTGGCACGCCCTGTTCGCCCGCACGCTCTTCATCGAGCCGACCGACGAGGAGCTCGAGGCCCACCGTCCAGAGGCCGTCGTGCTGCACGCCCCCAGCTTCACCGCCGACCCCGACGCCGACGGCACCCGCGCCCCCAACTTCGTGATCCTGCACCTCACCGACCAGGAGATCCTGGTCGGCGGCACCCAGTACGCCGGCGAGATCAAGAAGTCGATCTTCACCCTCATGAACGACCGCCTGCCCCAGCGCGGCGTGCTCTCGATGCACTGCTCGGCCAACGTCGGCGCCGACGGCCGGGTCGCCGTCTTCTTCGGCCTCTCGGGCACCGGCAAGACAACCCTCTCCACCGATTCCCAGCGCCCGCTGATCGGCGACGACGAGCACGGCTGGGGCGAGGACGGCGTCTTCAACATCGAGGGCGGCTGCTACGCGAAGGTCATCAGGCTCTCACCCGAGGCCGAGCCCGAGATCTACGCGACCACTCGCACCTTCGGCACCGTGCTCGAGAACGTGGTCATGGACCCGGCCACGCGGCGCCTCGCCCTCGACGACGACTCGGTCACCGAGAACACGCGCGGCGCCTATCCGCTCGCCTCGATCCCGAACCACGTCCCGGAGAAGCGCGCCGGGCACCCCTCGACGATCGTGATGCTGACGGCCGACGCCTTCGGCGTGCTGCCCCCGGTCGCCAAGCTCACCCCGGAGGAGGCGATGACGATGTTCCTCGCCGGCTACACCGCCAAGGTGGCCGGGACCGAGGTCGGCGTCGTCGAGCCCCAGGCGGCCTTCAGCGCCTGCTTCGGCGCCCCGTTCCTGCCCCAGCCGCCGTCGGTCTACGCGGAGCTGCTGCGCGAGCGGATCAAGGAGCACGACACGAGCGCCTGGCTCGTCAACACGGGCTGGACCGGGGGCGCCTACGGGACCGGCTCGCGCATGCCGATCGCCGCCACCCGCGCCATCGTGCGGGCCGCGGTCTCGGGCGACCTGGACGGCGCGCCCACCCGCACCGACCCGGCCTTCGGCTTCCAGGTGCCGACCGAGGTCCCCGGCGTCGACTCGGGCCTGCTCGACCCGCGCGGGACCTGGGACGACCCGGACGCCTACGACGCCGCTGCCGACGACCTGGCGGCCAAGATCAAGGAGCACGCCGCCGAGATGCGCTCCTAGGGGGCTGCCGGCGCGCGCTCGCGCGCCGTCCGCGGCCGCGGATAGCCTCGCGCCATGCGGCCGGGGTCGGCCCTGGCGGTCGTCGTCGCGGCGCTGGCGCTCGGTGCGCCCGCGCCGGGGGCCGCCGACGCCAACCCGCCCGAGGTCGCGTGGAGCCTCCGCGACTGGGCCGGCGCCTGGCGGCTCGAGCTCCGCCTCTCGGAGCGGGCGACGGTCGGGGCGGAGATCGCGCGCGCGGGCGCGATCGTGCGGCGGCTGCCGGGCCGGCCGCTGCAGGCCGGGCGCGCCCGACTGCGCCTCGGGCGCCTCCCCGGCGGCCGCTACCGCGTGAGCGTGATGGCCCGTGACCCCGCCGGGTCGCGGACGGCGGCCGCGCGTACGGTGCACCTCCCCGCGCTCGTGACGGTGGCCGTCTCGGGCGACCTGCTCATCCACACGCAGGTCGCCGCGCGCGCCCTGGCGAACGGCGGCCGGCGCGCGTACCGCTTCGGGCCGATGCTCGGGCGGATCGAGCCCTTCGTCCGCCGGGCCGACATCGCCCTCTGCCACGTGGAGCACCCCGTCGGCCGCGGGCCCCCCAGCGGCTACCCGCGTTTCCGGGCGCCGGCCTCGCTGGGCGGGGCGGTGCGGGCGGCGGGCTTCGACGTCTGCAGCACCGCCTCGAACCACACCCTCGACTACGGCCAGCCGGGGATCGACACCACCCTGCGGGCGCTGGACCGCGCCAGCGTCCGCCACACCGGCAGCTGGGCCCGCCCGCCGGCGGGCCGGCCGGCGCTGGTGCGGACGCGAGGCGTCACGGTCGGGTTCGTGGCGGCCACCGAGCACACCAACGGGATCGCCCGCCCCCACCCCTGGTCGGTCGCGCTCGCTGATCCCGGGGCGATCCTGGCGGCCGCCGGCAGGGCCCGCCGCGCCGGGGCGGACGCCGTCGTCGTCAACGTCCACTGGGGCGCCGAGTACCGGCACGCGCCCACGGCCTTCCAGCGGTTGCTGGCCCGCCGGCTCACCGCC
>DATAGF010000071.1:0-8828 GCA_036257075.1 Miltoncostaeaceae bacterium | reverse complement strand
CGGGCGTCGTAGCGGGGCGTCGCGTCCTGCTTGTAGGAGGCGTCGTGCTCCTCGTCGACGACGACGAGCCCGAGCCGCGCCACCGGCGCGAAGACCGCGCTGCGGGCCCCGAGGACCACGTCCGCCTCTCCCTCGCGCACCCGCCGGTGCTCCTCGGCGCGCTGGGCCCGCGACATGGCTGAGTGCCAGACGCTGACCCCCTCGCCGAGGCGCGCCCGCAGGCGCGACAGCAGCTGGGGCGTGAGCGCGATCTCGGGGACCAGCACGATCGAGCCGCGCCCGGCCGCGCGCACCTCGGCGATCGCCCGCAGGTAGACCTCGGTCTTGCCCGAGCCGGTGACCCCGTGCAGCAGCAGGCGGCCGCCCTCGGCGACCGCGGCGAGGACCGCGTCGAGCGCCTGCGCCTGGTCGGCGGTCAGCGGCGGCGGCTCGTCGCGGGCCGGCGCGCGCCCGCCGACGGTCTCCAACGCCCTCGCCTCCGGCGCGCGGGCGTCGAGGGCGATGACGCCGTCGGCCGCCATGCGCCGCAGGGTCGCCATCGTCGTGCCCGCCGCCCGGCACAGCCCGGCCGCCGGCGCGCTGCCGCCGGCGTCGGCGAGGGCGGCGGCGACGGCGCGCCGGCGGGCGCTCCCGGCGACCTCGGGCGCGGCGAGGAGCGACGCGGTCAGGCGGGGCGCCGCGCCCGAGGGCGGCGCCGCCAGGCGCCAGGCCCCGTCCGCGCCGCGGCGCAGGGCGCCGTCGGCCCCGGGCGGCAGGACGAGCTTGAGGCAGCTCGCCGCCGGCGCCATGTAGTAGCGCGCCGCCCAGAGCGCCAGCTCGAGGAGCTCCGCCGGCACGGGCGGCGCGTCGACCGCCCCGGCGAGCGGCGCCAGCCGCCCCTCGTGGGTTGCCGGCCCGCGCGCGACGACGACCCCGAGGACCCGGCGGGCGCCGAGCGGGCACGCCACCAGGGCGCCGGGGACGGCGGCCGCGTCGAGCGCCTCCGGAACCGCGTAGTCGAGGACACGGTCGAGGCCGCGCGCCTCGACCAGCGGGTGGACCTGGGCCGGAGCGGCCGTGGCCCCTACGCGCTCTGCGCCAGCCGGTCGCCCGCCTCGCGTCCGATGTCGGTCGACTCCCAGGTGAAGTCCGGGTCGGTGCGCCCGAAGTGCCCGTAGGCGGCGGTCTTCTGGTAGATCGGCCGGCGCAGGTCGAGGCGCTCGATGATCGCGGCGGGGCGGAGGTCGAACTTCTCCGAGACCCACTCCTGGATCAGGTCGACCGGGCGTGTCTCGGTGCCGTAGGTCTCGATCATCACCGAGACCGGGTGGGCGACGCCGATCGCGTAGGCCACCTGGAGCTCGCAGCGCCGCGCGAAGCCCGCGGCCACGACGTTCTTGGCCACCCAGCGCGCGGCGTAGGCGGCGGAACGGTCGACCTTCGAGGGGTCCTTGCCCGAGAAGGCGCCGCCGCCGTGGCGGGCCATGCCGCCGTAGGTGTCCACGATGATCTTGCGGCCCGTCAGGCCGCAGTCGCCGAGCGGACCGCCGACCACGAACGTTCCGGTGGGGTTGATGTAGTACGTGATCCCGCTGCGGTACATCTCGAAGTCCTCGAGCACCGGCCGGATCACCTGGCCGACGACCTCGTCGTGCAGCAGGTCGGGCGAGATCTCGGGGGCGTGCTGGGTGGAGATCACGACCGAGCTGACCTCCTTCGGCGCCCCGTCCTCGTAGCGCACCGTGACCTGCGACTTCCCGTCGGGCCGGAGGTAGGTCATCGTGGAGCGCCGCATGGCCGCCAGGCGCTCGCAGAGGCGGTGCGCCAGGATGATCGGCAGCGGCATCAGCTCGGACGTCTCGTCGGTCGCGTAGCCGAACATGAGGCCCTGGTCGCCGGCGCCCTGGAGGTCGTAGGGGTCGGAGTCCTTGTGCGCGCGCGCCTCGAAGGCGTGGTCGACGCCCTGGGCGATGTCCGGCGACTGCTCGTCGAGCGCCACCGACACGCCGCAGGTCTCGCAGTCGAATCCGTACTTCGCCCGGTCGTAGCCGATGCGCCGGATCGTCCCGCGGACGATCTGGGGGATGTCGACGTAGGTCGAGGTCGAGATCTCGCCGGCCACCATCACCTGGCCGGTCGTGATGAGGGTCTCGCATGCGACTCGGCCCTGCCGGTCGTCGGCGAGCACCGCGTCGAGAACGCCGTCCGAGATCTGGTCGGCGATCTTGTCCGGGTGGCCCTCGGTCACGGATTCCGAGGTGAAGAGGTGGCTCTGTCCCATGCGGCTGCGGCTCCCTATCGCTGAAAGATCAGCGACGAGCATAGCCCGGACTGCGGCGGTGCCCCCCATCCCAGCGGGGGGTGTCCGGCGGCCAGCCCCGGCGAACAGCCGGTGCCGCCGTCCGCCGGGCCCGGCGGGTGGGCGCCGACGCGCTGGCGTCGGCGACGGCCGGGCCCGGCTTGTCGCCAGCAAGGATCCGCGGCGCTAGCCGTGGATCCTTGCAAACACCTCGAAGGTGGGCATCTCGCCGGCCGTCGTCCAGGCGGCGATGCTCTTCAGCGGGCGCAGGTTGGCCAGCGTCTCGGGCGACGCGTCGTCGAGCTTGCCCATGTTCCGCAGGGTGGCGATCCCCTTCTCCAGGTTGAGCCAGAGGACCGAGGTGACCTGCTCGGGCATCCCGGCCGTGCCCTCCTGGAAGGCCGCCGAGCCGGACAGCGGGGCCACCGGCCGCTGCACCGACGCGACCGCCTTGACGCTGGTCCCGACGATGGCCAGGTCGCCGTCCACGCCGTAGACCACCCCGGCCTCGGGCGAGAGCGGCAGACGCCACCCCTGGACGCCGCCGGCGAGCGGGACGCGGGTCCACTGCGGGATCTCGGTGTCCGGGCTGAAGTTCTTCACGAGCGCCGGGACGCCGGTGCGGAGCTTGTCGAGGGTCGCCTGGGCCTGGGCGCCGTCCTCCACCTGGAGGGCGAGCGCGGCGCCCGGGGTCGCGCCCGGCGTGACGACCAGCGCCTGCTCGCCCTCGGCGAGCGCGGAGAGCTGGTCGACGGAGACGCCGAGGAGCTGCGGCAGCTGGCCGGAGAGGCCCTCGAGCTGCTGGCGCTCGTCGTCGCTGAGGCTCCCCTGCACCTGCTGGAAGACCTCGGTGAGCGTGCCCGCCAGGTCGGAGAAGCCGACGTAGGCGAGCGCGTCGGCCGGCACGGTGTCGGTGAGCTGCGGGGTGAACTCGGCGGGCGTGATGGCCGTCGGGGCGCCGAGAACGACGCCCTTCAGGCGCGCGCCCTCGGGCTCCGCCGCGATCGAGGCGGCCATGACGGCGTCGCGGTAGTCGGCGAGGCCGAGCTGCTCGGCCTGCGGGCCGGCCGCGTTCGCCGCGCTCTGGACGAAGGCGCCGAGGTCGATGTAGGCCTGGCCGAAGACGTCGGGCGGCAGCTTGGCCAGCGCGTCGGTGAACCTGTCGGTCCCCGCGAGGGTCCGGTCGCCGCCGGCGGCGTGGGCGTCGAGGGCGGCGAAGACCTGCCGCTGCGTGTCCGAGACGACCGCCGCCTCGTCGTCGACCGCGATCACGCCGTCCTCGTCGGGCTGGGTGTAGTACTGGGCCCCCTGGTGCTCCCCGGCCGCCTTCGCGCCCTCCCGCACGAGAAGGTCCTTCAGCTGCTGGGCCTTGCCGTCGGCGAGCTCGACGACGGCGACGAACTGCATGTCGTCGGCGGCGTCGGCGACCGCGTCCGGGTCGGACGCCGTGGTCGTCAGCTCGCCCTGGAGCTCAGCCGTGTCCGGGAGCTCGAGGCCGGCGATCGCCGCCCGCTCGCCGAGCAGGGGCCTGATGTCCCGGTCGAAGTTCACGTCGCCCGCGGTGAGCTCGCGCTGGAGCGTGCGCTCCAGCTTCGGGTAGCCGGGGAACTGCTTCGCGAGGCCCTCGACCTGCTGCCACTGGGCCCCCTCGAAGTCCGTCGTGACCTCGAGGTAGAGCGGGCTCGACGAGGGTACGAAGGACGCGACGTCGCCCGCGCTGGAGCCGCTCTCGGAATCCCCCCCACACCCCGCCACCGCGACGGCCGAGCCCGCGAGCGCCGCGGTCAGCAACACGACGGACCTGCGACGGCGAAGCGCGCCGGAAAGCTTCGGAGCCATGAAGGGGGGACCTCCGGGAAGGTGTGGAAAACGACGAAGCGACCGTAGCATCGGCCCCGTTCCGGGCCATTGGACCGGAGTAAAGGCCTGGACAAGAAGGCTCCCGGCCGGACCGCGGGCTACGGGCGGGTGCGGACCTCGAGGACGAGGGGGACGCCGTCGAGGTCGAACCGGCGGCGCAGCCGGTTCTCCAGCCAGAAGCCGTAGTCGCGGGTCATGAGCGAGCGGTCGTTCACGTCGAGGCGGAAGGTCGGCGGGGACTCCCCGGTCTGGACGAGGTAGCGCAGCGACAGCCGCCGCTTGCCCTTGCGCGGCCCGGGGCGCTCGGCGGCGAGCTCGCGGAGGGCCGTGTTGAGCTCGCGGGTCGGGATGCGCGCGCGCGCGCGCTCCTCGAGGCGCAGGGCCGCCGGCAGCAGCCGGTGGAGCCCCTCGCCCGTGGCCGCCGAGGCGACCTCGACCGGGGGCCGCTGGCGCGACTTGGCCCGCAGCTTGCCCCGGATGTGGTCGAGGTCCGGCTGGGCGAGGTCCCACTTGTTCATCACGAGCAGCGTGGCGCAGTGGGCGCGTGCGGCGCGGTCGACCGCCGCAAGGTCGGCGTCGGTGAGCCCCTCGGTGGCGTCGGCGACCACGATGGCGACGTCGCTGCGCTCGGCCGCCTGGAGGGCCCGGATCTGGCTGTAGTGCTCGACGTCCTCCCGCATCCGGCCGCGCTTGCGCAGCCCGGCCGTGTCGATCAGGACGACCTCGCGCCCGTCCACCTCGATCGCGGTGTCGACCGGGTCGCGCGTCGTGCCCGGCCGGTCGTGCACCACCACCCGCTCCTCGCCGAGGAGCGCGTTCAGGATCGAGCTCTTGCCCACGTTCGGCCGCCCGATGATGCAGATCGCCGGCGGGCGCTCGGCGGCGTCGGCCGCCCGGGGCGCGTCCGGCAGGCGCTCCACGATCGCGTCGAGCAGGTCCCCCACCCCCCGCCCGTGCTGGGCCGACACCGGGTGGGGGTCGCCCAGGCCCAGGCTGCGAAGGTTCTCGGCGGCCGTCTCCAGGGGCGCGGAGTCGGCCTTGTTGGCCACGAGCATCGGCGGCCGCCCGGCGCGGCGGAGGCGGTCGGCGATGTCGAGGTCGCCCGCCGTCGGCGCCGTCGTCACGTCGACCAGGAAGAGGACGAGGTCGGCCTCATCGGCGCCGCGCAGCGCCTGGGCGGCGACCTGGCGGCCGACGTCGCTCGGGTCGGCCTCGTCGATGCCGCCCGTGTCGAGCAGCTGGAAGGCGCGCCCGTTCCACTCTGCGCCGGCCTGGCGCCGGTCGCGGGTCACGCCCGGCGCGGCGTCGACCACCGCGTCGCGCCGGCCGGCCAGGCGGTTGAAGAGGGTCGACTTGCCGACGTTCGGGTAGCCGACGATCGCCACCACGGGGTGGTCGGTCTGAAGCGTGCTGCCGGTCGCCCGCCGCCTGGGGGTCCGCGCGCGCTCCGCGCGGTCAGCCATCCACGACCTCCGGCGGCGCCTCGGCCGGGTCGCGGCCGCCGGGCGGCGGCTGGGCCGGCCCGCCCGCCTGCGGCAGCAGCTCGGCGACCGCCGCCAGCATCCGCTCCACGGCGGCCTGCGAGCGGCGGCTGCGCGGCCCCTCCCGCAGGTCGGAGAGGTCGATCGGCGGGCCGTAGACGACCCGCACCTTCCGCAGCCGGTGCTGGCTCCCCCAGATCGCGGCGGGGACGACCGTGACGCCCGGCTCGAGGGCCAGCCACCCCGCCCCCGGCAGGCCGGGCCGCAGCCGCCCCTGCGGGCTTCGGGTGCCCTCGGGGAACATCAGCAGCATGTCGCCGCGGCGCAGCACCTCGCGCGCGAGCCGCAGCGCCCGCCGGTCGGCCTGGCCCCGCTCGACCGGGAAGGCGCCGCTCCGCCAGATGATGCGGCGGTAGAGCGGGATGCTGAAGAGCTCCACCTTGGCCATGTAGTAGCCCTTGCGCGGCGACGCCGCGAGGCCCATGGTCGGCGGGTCGAGCTGCGAGACGTGGTTGCAGACCACGAGCGTCGGCCCGCTTTTGGGAAGGTGCTCCTTGCCGCGCACGCTCAGCCGCTTCACGCCCATAATCCCCGGCGCGAGGACGATGTGGCCGGCCACCCACCAGCGGCGCGTGATCGGCGGGATGGTGTCGAAGTCGAGGGCCACGGTCAGTCCCCCGGCGCCAGCGCGGCGATCAAGCTCATCACCCGGTCGGCCACCGCGCCCGCGTCCAGGTCGGAGGAGTCGATCACGACGGCGCCGTCCGCCACCCGCAGCGGGCTGGCCTTGCGTGAGGTGTCGAGCTCGTCTCGGCGGAGGACGTCCTCGAGGACCTGGGCGTCGTCGAGCTCGACGCCCTTGGCGGCCAGCTCGGCGCGGCGCCGGCGGGCCCGCTCCTCCGGGCTCGCCGTGAGGAACACCTTGACCTCGGCGTCCGGCCAGACGGTGCTGCCGACGTCGCGGCCGTCGGACACCCAGTCGCCGCGCGACATCAGGGCCCGCTGGGCGGCGACCATCTCCGCGCGCACGTCCGGGTGGGCCGAGACCTCCGAGACCAGCGCGGCGACCTTCGGGGTCCTGATCTCGGCGGTGATGTCCTCGCCGTCGAGGATCACGCGGTCGCCGTCGTCGGTGGGCACGATCTCCACGGGGTGGTGCCGGGCAAGGGCGGCGAGCGCCGGGCCGTCCGACGGCGCGACGCCGCGGCGGGCGGCGAGCAGGGTGAGGGCGCGGTACATGGCGCCGGTGTCGAGGTAGGCCGCGCCCAGGCGGCGGGCCACCTCCCGCGCCACGGTGCTCTTCCCCGCTCCGGCCGGGCCGTCGATGGCGACGATCACGCGCGGACCGCGCCCAGGCCGGCGAGGTCGCGCGCAAAGCCGGGGTAGGAGACCGCGACGGCCTCGAAGCCCTCGACGCCGACGCCGTCGAGGCTGGCCAGGCCGGCGACCGCCCCCAGCATCGCGAGCCGGTGGTCGCCCTCGGAGCCCATGGTGCCCCCTGGCAGGCACCCGTTGCCGCGGACCTCGAAGCCGTCCTCGCGCTCCTCCGCCCGCACCCCGAGGGCGCGGAGCGCCCGCACCAGGGAGCCGATCCGGTCGCTCTCCTTCGCCCGCAGGTCGGCCGCGCCGCGCACGACCGTGGTGCCGGAGGCCATCGCGCCCAGGACGCCCACCAAGGGCAGCTCGTCGATCGTCGAGGGCACCTCCTCCGGGCCCACCTCGGTCGCCCGCAGCGAGCCGGCCCGGCCCACGACGAGGGCGCCGCACGGCTCGCCGGCCACCTCGGGCCCCGGCTCCTCGCGCACGTCGGCGCCCATGCGGCGCATGATCCGGAGCAGGCCGGTGCGCCGCGGGTTGAGGTTCACGCCCTCGAGGCGCACCTCCGGGTCGCCGAGCAGCGCCCCGGCGACCAGGTGGGGCGCCGCCGATGAGAAGTCGCCCGGCACCTCGAGGTCGGGCAGGGCCAGGCCCTCGACCGGCCCCCGCACGCCGACCGCCTCGCCCTCGCGCAGCAGCGGCACGCCCGAGGCCTCGAGCATGCGCTCGGTGTGGTCGCGCGAGGGCGCCGGCTCGCTCACCCAGGTGTCGCCCGCGGCGAACAGGCCCGCGAGGAGAAGGCAGCTCTTCACCTGCGCGCTCGCGATGTCGAGCCGGTGCTCGGCGCCACGCAGCGGCGCGCCGCCACTGACCACGATCGGCGGCGTTCCGCCGGGGGCCGTGTAGACCGCGGCGCCCATGGCGCGCAGCGGCCGCGCGATCCGCGTCATCGGCCGGCGCCGCAGCGAGTCGTCGCCGTCGAGCACGACGTGGTCGGCGTGCTGGCCGACGAGCAGGCCGGCCAGCAGGCGCATCAGGGTTCCGGCGTTGGCGCAGTCGAGCGCCGGGGGCGGCCGCAGCCCGCGCAGCCCCCGCCCCTCCACCTCCACCGCCTCGCCGAGGTGGCCCTCGGCCCGCGCGCCGCTCGCCTCGACGGCGTCCAGGGTCGCCCCCGTGTCGGCCGAGTCGAGCGGGCGCGAGATCCGCACCTCGCGCCCGGAGACGGCCGCCAGCAGGAGCGCTCGGTGGGTGATGGACTTGTCCGGCGGGACTCTGAGCGTCCCGTGGAGCGCCGGGACGGGTGCCACGCGGACGACCGGCATCGGGCAAGCCTAGCCGGGCGCCGGCCGCCGGGCGCCGCGCCTCGCGAGCGCCCGGGGGACGGGCTGCGGATCAGCCGGTCAGCCGTCGCCGGAGCAGCTCCTTGCACTGCTCGGCGCCCTTGCGGCTCTCGGCCTGCGCGCGCCGGAAGAACTCCGCCGGCTCCCGGTCGCCCTCGCGCTGGGAAGCGGGCGGTACCCGGGGAACGCACCCGGCGATCGCGTCAGGTGCGGTCGCCCCTCGCCCCGCGCAGGCGCATGAGCAGGCCGAGGCCAGCTGGGTCACGTAGGCGACGAATCGCCGGGCGGCCGTCCGACGCTCAGGCGACGTCGGGGCGGATGGAGCGGGCGACGCGGAGGGCGACCTCGTCCCCCGACGGCATGCCGCGCACCTGGAGCCCGAAGGCGCGCTCGGGACCCTCCCAGACCAGGGTCACCAGGCGGGGCCCGCGGAGGACGCCCTCGACGTCGCCGATCCGCTCGCGCCGGGCGCCGCGGCCGCCGGTCTCGGGGCTGGCCAGCGGCGCCGGCGCCTGGCGCAGCAGCACGCGCGCCCCGTCGCCGCCGGTCCAC
>DATAGF010000055.1:0-16232 GCA_036257075.1 Miltoncostaeaceae bacterium | reverse complement strand
GTGCCGGCCACGAAGTAGCCGCCGAGCACGGCCGCGTAGGCCACCGCGAAGGCGACGCAGCCGACGGCGAGCGGGCCGCCCCAGCTGCTCTCGGACACCGCCGTCCCGAGCGCCACCAGCCCGAGCGCGACGGCCACGGTGACGGCGAACGCCAGCAGCCGGATCCGGACCGGGCCGCCGTAGTCGGCGAACGCCAGCAGGGCCATCGCCGTGAAGCCGGCGAAGACCGCGAACTGGGGGTCGTCCAGGGCGTAGCGGCCGATCGCGAAGCCGGCCGAGACCGCGACGGCCGCGCGGATGCCTGCCTGGAGCGCCGCCCGGTCCACGGTGGCGAGGCTACCGGGGCCTCGCGCGTCAGCGCGCGGGGACGGCCTCGCGGGGGATGCCGGCGACCTCGTACGCGTCGTCCTCGTCGAGCGTCTCGCGCTCCAGGAGCGCCCGCGCGAGCGCGTTGAGCCGCTCCCGGTTCGCCGTGAGCAGCCGCATGGCGTCGGCGTAGCAGCCGTCGACGATGCGGCGCACCTCCTCGTCGACCAGCTCCTGGGTGCGCGGCGAGGGCCCAGACCCGGTCCCGGGGAAGAGCAGCGGCTGGTCGTCGGGTCCGGGCAGCACGGAGACCGGCCCGATCTCGTCGGACATGCCCCAGCGGCCGACCATCCGCCGCGCGATCGCGGTCACCTGCTCGAGGTCGGACTCCGCGCCGGTGGTGACGTCCGCGTACACGAGCTCCTCGGCCGCCCGGCCGCCCAGGGCGCCGGTGATGCGCCCGCGCAGGTAGTCGACGCCGTAGCCGTACCGGTCGCTGTCGGGGGCCTGGAACGTCACCCCGAGAGCGCGCCCCCGCGGGACGATCGAGATCTTGCGCACCGGGTCGGCGCCCGGCAACAGCATTCCGAGCAACGCGTGACCGCTCTCGTGGTACGCGGTGCGCTCCCGCTCCTCCGGCGAGAGCATGATCCGCCGCTCGGTGCCGAGCACCATCTTCTCGAGGGCCTCGGTGAAGTCGTGCTGCTGCACCCGGTCGTGGTTGTGCCGGGCGGCGATGATCGCCGCCTCGTTGACGAGGTTCGCGAGGTCGGCGCCCACCATCCCGGGCGTCGATGCGGCGATCCGGCCGGGATCGACGTCATCGGCGATCGGAACGCCGCGGAGGTGCACCCTCAGGATCGCCTCGCGCCCGTCGCGGTCGGGTGGGCTCACCACGATCCTCCGGTCGAAGCGCCCCGGGCGCAGGAGGGCGGGGTCGAGGATCTCGGGCCGGTTCGTGGCGGCCAGCACGATGACGCCCTCGGTGCCGGTGAAGCCATCCATCTCGGTGAGGATCTGGTTGAGGGTCTGCTCGCGCTCGTCGTTGCCGCCGATCGACGCCGACCCTCCCCGCGCCCGCCCGATGGCGTCCAGCTCGTCGATGAAGATGATCGCCGGGGCGGTGGCCTTGGCCTGCTCGAACAGGTCGCGCACGCGGCTCGCCCCGACCCCGACGATGAACTCGACGAACTCCGAGGCCGACAGTGAGTAGAAGGGCGCGTCGGCCTCGCCCGCGACCGCGCGCGCGAGCAGGGTCTTTCCGGTGCCCGGCGGTCCCGTGAGCAGGACGCCGCGCGGGATGCGCGCCCCGAGCCGCCGGTAGCGGTCGGGGTTCCTCAGGAAGTCGACGATCTCGACGAGCTCGTCCTCGGCGTCGTCGATGCCCGCGACGTCCTCGAACGTCACCCTCGGCTGGCCGGCGGCGTCGTAGCGCCTGGCGCGCGAACGGCCGAAGCCGGCGAGAGCGCCGGCCGCACCGCCACCCGCCCGACGCCCCAGCCAGATGAAGAGCCCCACCAGGAGGATCACCGGCCCGAACGACAGCAGGATCGTGAAGAGCAGCGAGCGCCCCTCGTCGATCGGCTCGGCGTTCACCACGACGTCGCGCGCCAGCAGCAGCTGGAGCAGCCCATCGTCCGCGAAGGCCGGGCGGATCGACACGAAGTCGGTGTCCGAGCAGTCGGAGCCCTCCGGGACCGTCACCTCCCTCTTGAACTTCCCCTGGATCTTCTCGCCCTGGGAGGTGACCTCGGTGACGTTTCCCGCCTCGACCTGCTGGCGGAAGAGCGAGTAGGGAACGTCGAGCCGGCTCTCGCGGTCCGGGATGAGGGAGACGATGAACCAGTTGAGGGCCAGGAGGGCGAGGAGGATCCACCAGAAGTTCCGCCCGCCCGGGAGCCGGAAGCGGCCGCGCGGCGGCGCCGGGCCGGCGTCCGGCGGCGGCGCCCCCTCGACCTTCCACCCCGGCCCGCCGTCCGCGGGCGCCCGCTCAGGTGGGCGACGGCGCTCCCGTGCGGGCGGCGGGCCGTCGGCCATCCGCCCGGCTACCCGTCGTCGTCCACGACGACCGCCGCGGGCGGATCCTCGTCGCCGACCCCGTCGTCGCCGTTGGCCTCGACCACCGACGCCACCCCCACGACGGCGTCGTCGTCGGCGAGGTTCATCAGGCGCACGCCCTCGGTCGAGCGGCCCGTGCGGCGCACGGACTCGGCGGCGATGCGGATCACCTGGCCGTTCTGCGAGATCAGCAGCAGCTCCTGACCCTCGCGCACCGGCCGAGCGGTGACCAGCTCACCCTTCCTGTCGGTCACCTTGATGGTGCGCACGCCCTTGGTCGGCCGCCCCTTCGCCGGGTACTCGGAGATCAGCGTCCGCTTACCGTAGCCGTTGCCGGTCACGACCAGGAGGTCCTCGTCGTCCCGGGCCGCCGCCAGGGCGAGCACGCGGTCCTCGGGCTCTAGGGTCATGCCGCGGACGCCGCGGGTGTCCCGGCCCATGGGCCGCACGTGGCCCTCGTGGAAGCGGGCCGCCTGGCCGCGCGCCGACACCACCAGCAGGTCCTCGTCCCCGTCGGTCAGCTGGACCCCCACGAGCTCGTCGTCGCCGGTGAGCTGGATGGCGATCAGCCCCGCCTCGCGCAGGATGGTGTCGTAGCTGCGCATCTCGGTCTTCTTGACCATCCCGTCGCGGGTCGCGAGGACCAGGTACCGGCCCTCGCTGTAGTCGCGGGTCGCGAAGACCGCCCGGACCTCCTCGCCCTCGCGGAGGGCCAGCACGTTGGCGATGTGCCGGCCGCGGGAGTCGCGCGCGCCCAGGGGCAGCTCGTGCACCTTCTGGCGGTAGACCTTGCCGGTGTTCGTGAAGAACAGCAGGTAGTGGTGGGTCGAGGCGATGAAGAGGTGCTCGATGTAGTCCTCGTCCTTGAGCCGCACCCCGCGCAGCCCCTTCCCGCCGCGGCCCTGGGCGCGGTAGGTCGACACCGGCAGGCGCTTGACGTAGCCGGCGCGGGAGATGGAGATGACCATCTCCTCCTCGGCGATCAGGTCCTCGAGGTCGATGTCGCCCTCGCCGGGGATGATCTCGGTGCGCCGCTCGTCGGCGTAGCGGCGGCGGATCTCGAGCAGCTCCTCGCGGATGAGCGCGTAGACCCGGGCCTCGTCGCCCAGGATGGCGCGCAGCTCGGCGATGCGCTCCTGCAGCTCGGCGTACTCCTCCTGGATCTTGCCGGCCTCGAGCTGGGTGAGGCGCTGCAGGCGGAGGTCGAGGATCGCGCGGGCCTGGACCTCGGTGAGGTCGAAGCGCGTCATGAGGCCCGTGCGGGCCTCGTCCGGGTCGACCGCGGCGCGGATGAGGGCGATGACGTCGTCCAGGTTCTCGAGCGCCCGGAGGAGCCCCTCGAGGATGTGGGCCCGCGCCTCGGCCCGTTCGAGCCGGTAGCGCGACCGCCGCGTGACCACCTCGCGCTGGTGGTCGAGGTAGTGGACGATCAGCTCCTTCAGGCCCAGCGTCCGCGGCACGCCGTCGACCAGCGCGATGGCGTTCACGCCGAAGGTCGTCTGGACCGCCGTGTGCTTGTAGAGCTTGTTCAGCACCACCCGCGGCACGGCGTCGCGGCGCAGCTCGACGACCACCCGGACCCCGTCGCGGCCGCTCTCGTCACGCAGGTCGCGGATCTCGGGGATCGTCTTCTCGTTGGCCAGGTCGGCCATCCTCCTGATGAGCTCGGCCTTGTTGACCTGGTAGGGGAGCTCGGTGAAGACGATGGCGTTCGAGCCGCCCCTGAGCGGCTCGTTGTGGGCCCGGCCGCGCACGACCACCCGGCCGCGGCCCGTGCGGTAGGCCTCGACCACGCCGACGCGGCCCACGATGATGCCGCCGGTCGGGAAATCGGGGGCCCGCACGTGGCGCATCAGGCCCTCGACCTCGATGCCGGGGTCGTCGATGAGCGCCACCACCGCGTCGATGACCTCGCCCAGGTTGTGGGGCGGGATGTTCGTCGCCATGCCGACCGCGATGCCGGACGAGCCGTTGACGAGCAGGTTGGGGAAGCGCGAGGGCAGGACGAGGGGCTCGGTGCGGCGGTCGTCGTAGGTCGGCGTCTCGTCGACCGTGTCCTCGTCGATGTCGCGCAGCATCTCGGTGGCCAGCCGCGAGAGGCGGGCCTCCGTGTACCGCATCGCCGCCGCGGCGAACTCCGAGGTGCCGAAGTTGCCCTGCCCGTCGACCAGCGGGTAGCGGGAGGCGAAGTCCTGCGCCAGCCGGACGAGGGTGTCGTAGATCGCGTCGTTGCCGTGCGGGTGGTACTCGCCCATCACGGTCCCGACGATGTTCGCGCTCTTCACGTAGGGCCGGTCCGGCTGGAGCCCGTTGTCGTGCATCGCGAAGAGCACCCGCCGGTGGACCGGCTTGAGGCCGTCGCGCACGTCCGGCAGGGCGCGGCCCACGATCACGCTCATCGCGTAGTCGAGGTAGGACGAGCTCATCTCCCGCTCGAGTTCGCGCGGCTCGATGCGGCCGTGACGGTCGATGGCCACTACCGGGCCCGCCCTTCTCGCGCTCGGCCGCTCTCACGGCGGCCGGCCCTCGGCGGGCGCACGTCAGACATCGAGGTATCGGACGCTGCGGGCGTTGTCCTCGATGAAGGCCCGCCGCGGCTCCACCTTGTCGCCCATCAGCTTGGCGAACAGCTCGCCGACGGCGGCCTCGTCCTCCATGGTCACGCGCTGGAGGATCCGCCGCTCGGGGTCCATCGTGGTCTCCCAGAGCTGCTCGCTGTTCATCTCGCCGAGGCCCTTGAAGCGGCTCAGCTGCACGCCCTCCCGGCAGAGGTCGAGGACGGCCGTGCGCAGCGCCTCGTAGGTCGCCGCGGTGCGCGAGCGTGAGCCGCGGGTGACCCGGAACGGCGGCGTCCCGACCAGCTCGCGCAGGCGGGCGCGCGAGCCCCTCAGGCCGGCCAGCTCGCGGCTGCGGAAGACCTCGAGCGGGATCCGGACCGTCCGCGCCTCGCCGGTCCGCGCCTGCACGGAGCGGGCGGTGAGGCCGCTCCCGTCGGGGTCGACGCGCTCGACCGTCAGCCCGGCGCGTTCGTCCGAGGCCTCGTCGACCGCCCGCCCGAGGTCCTCGATGTCGGCGGGCTCGGCCTCCACGAGGCCGTGGCTCTGGAGGAACTCGATCGTCGCGCCGCCGTAGGTGGCGCGCAGGTTGCCCGCCCAGGCCTCGTGCTCCTTGAGGGCGCGCTGGAAGCGCTGGTAGCGCGCCTTCGTCAGGCCGTTGGAGGCCCCGGTCGCGTCCTCGAGCCCGAGGTCGCCGAGGTTGCGCTCGAGGAGCCAGTCCTCGAGCTCGGACTCCTTCTCGATGTACTGCTCCTGGTTGCCCTGCTTGACCTTGTAGAGCGGCGGGCACGCGATGTAGACGAAGCCCTCCTCGATCAGGCCGCGCATGTGGCGGAAGAGGAAGGTCAGGATCAGCGTGCGGATGTGGGCGCCGTCCACGTCGGCGTCGGTCATGATGATGAGCTTGTTGTACCGGGCCTTCGCGAGCTCGAAGTCCTCGTCGATGCCGGTGCCCATCGCCGTGATCATCGCCTGGATCTCGGCGTTGGAGAGGACCTTGTCGATGCGGGCCTTCTCCACGTTGATGATCTTGCCGCGCAGGGGAAGGATCGCCTGGAAGCTCGACTGGCGCGCCATGATCGCCGAGCCGCCGGCCGAGTCGCCCTCGACCAGGAACAGCTCGGTGTTCTCGGGGTCGCGGTCCGAGCAATCGGCCAGCTTGCCCGGCAGGTTGGTGGAGTCCATCGCCCCCTTGCGCCTTGCGAGGTCGCGGGCCTTGCGGGCGGCCTGGCGGGCCTGGGCGGCGTTGATCGCCTTGCCGCAGATCTGGCGCGCCTCGGTCGGGTGCTCCTCGAGGTACTCGGCCAGCCCCTGGGTGACGGCGGCGTTGACGAAGCCCGTGATCTCCGAGTTGCCCAGCTTGGTCTTCGTCTGGCCCTCGAACTGGGGCTCGCGCAGCTTGAGCGAGACGATCGCCGTCAGGCCCTCGCGGGTGTCCGGGCCCTCCAGGTTGTCGTCCTTCTCCTTGAGCAGCCCCTTGGCGCGGGCGTAGTCGTTGAGGGTTCGCGTGAGGGCGGTGCGGAACCCCGTGAGGTGGGTGCCGCCCTCGTGCGTGTTGATGTTGTTGGCGAAGGTGTAGACGGCCTCGCTGTAGGCCGCCGTCCACTGGAGCGCGACCTCCAGCGCCCCCTCCTCGCCGTCGACCTCGAGCGAGACGATGTCGCGGTGGAGCGGATCGCGCGTCTCGTTGAGGTGGCTGACGAAGTCGCGGATGCCGCCCTCGTAGTGGTACTCGACCTCGCGCTCCTCGCCGCGGCGGTCGACCAGCCGCACGACCAGCCCCTTCGTGAGGAAGGCGGTCTCGCGCAGGCGCTGCGCGAGCGTCTCGAAGTCGAAGTCCGGCTCCTCGAAGATGTCCGGGTCGGGCAGGAAGGAGACCGTCGTGCCCGTCTCCGAGGCGTCGCCCTCGCGCTCGACCGGGCCCTGGGGCTCGCCGATCGCGAAGCGCTGCACGTAGAGGCCGCCGTCCCGGCGCACCTCGGCCACCAGCCACTCCGACAGCGCGTTGACGACGCTGATGCCCACGCCGTGGAGGCCGCCCGAGACCTTGTAGCCGTCACCGCCGAACTTGCCGCCCGCGTGGAGGACGGTCATGACGACCTCGAGCGCGCTGCGCCCGCCCTGGTCGGCCATGGGCGCGACCGGGATGCCGCGGCCGTTGTCGGTCACCGTGCACGACCCGTCCGGGTTGAGGGTGATCTCGACCCGGTCGCAGTAGCCCGCGAGCGCCTCGTCGACGCTGTTGTCGACGACCTCGTAGACGAGGTGGTGGAGCCCGCGCGGCCCGGTGGTGCCGATGTACATGCCCGGTCGGCGGCGGACCGCCTCCAGGCCCTCGAGGACGGTGATGTCCCCGGCGTCGTAGTTGGTGGTGGCCGGCGTCACGCCGGGGGCTGGCTCGATCTGATGCCTCCCTCGATGGTAGGAGGAGTTTATCATCCCGCCCCGCTGACGATCCCCTATTTGTGCCTAATTTGCAGGTATTTCGTCACGTCAGCGGATTCTCCTGCGCGCCGCCGAGGCGGCGGCGGCGCGCGCGACCAGGTCGCGCAGCGCGGGCTCGCCCACGCCGGCGGCGGCGGCGGCCCCGAGATCGCGCTCCGCGGCGCTCGGCGTCGCGGCGGCTGGGGCGGCGCGCGGCGCCGGCGCCGGGGCCGGGACGACGTGGTCGGCGACGGCGAACCGCAGCGCCGCGACCGCGGCCTCGGGAGCCCGCTCGGCGAGCTTGGCGGTCAGCTCGAGCCGCCGCGCCGACAGCTCGTGCGCCCACGAGGCGCTCGAGCAGGCCACCGTGAGGACGCCGGCGCGGCTGCGCCGCACGGGCACGCTGTGATCGGCCGCGGCCCGGCCGACGACGTCCGGCCAGGCGAGCGCGGCGGCGGCCGTCTCGGCGCCCGGCCCGGCGCGGCCGCCCGCCCGGCGGCGGAAGCGCGCCAGCACGTCGGCGGCGGCCGCCGGCTCACGGCGGCGCCTGCGGCGGCGCGGAGCGGTCACCGCAGGGCCCCGTCCTCGACCCTGACGAGGGCGTCGGGTGGGTGCGACAGGGCGTCGGCGGCCGCCGGGTCGGCGGTCGTCACGAGGGTCTGACCCCCGTCGCGCACCGCCTCGAGCAGCAGCCGGCGGCGCCCCGGGTCGAGCTCGCTGAGGACGTCGTCCAGCAGGAGGATCGGCCGCGCCGCGCGCTCGCGCAGGTGGTCGCGCGCCGCCAGGAGCAGCGCGAGGGCCGCGGTGCGCTGCTCGCCCTGGCTGCCCGAGCGGCGCAGGTCGGCCGGCCCGGCGCCGATGACGAGGTCGTCCCGGTGGGGCCCCGACAGCGTCTGGCCCGCCTGGACGTCGCGCGGGCGCCGGTCGCGCAGCGCCGCCGCGAGCACCCCCTCCAGGGCGTCGTCCGGGACCTCGGCGAGCGCCGCCGGCGACGGCTCGAGGCCCAGGACGCCGTCCCGGCCCCCGCCGAGCGCGGCCAGCCAGTCGGCGAACGGCTCGGCGAGCGCGGCCACGCCGGCCCGGCGGGCGGCCGCCACCCGGGCGCCGCGCGCGGCCATCGGGGCCTCCCATGCCGGCAGGCTCGCCTCGGACGCCGCCCCGGCGCGCACGCGCCGCAGCAGCGCGTTCCGCTGGGCCAGGGCCTCCTGGTAGGCGGCGGCGTCCTCGGCGAAGCCCGGCGCCGCGGCCTCGAGGGTGCGGTCGAGCGCCCGCCGGCGGGCGGCGGGGGGGCCCTTCACCGCGCGCAGCTCGTCCGGGAGGAACACCAGCACCGCCCGCTCTCGCCAGGCCGCGAGGGCCCGGACCGGCTCGCCGTCGAGCCGCAGCCGACGGCCGCGGCCTGCCGCGAACCCGATCTCGCGCCGGTGCAGCCCGCGCGGGCCGTCGAGGTCGACGGCCACGTGGAGGGCCTCGGCGCCGCGCCGGACCACCTCCGCCTCGCGCGCCGTGCGCGGCGAGACGCCGAGGCAGCCCAGCGTCACGGCCTCCACGAGGGAGGTCTTGCCCGCGCCGTTGGGCCCCACGACGAGCACCAGGCCGGCGGGCAGCTCGAGCTCGGCCCGGCGCCAGCAGCGGACGTCGGCGACCTCCAGGCGGCGGGCCGCCCAGGCGGGGGCCGGCCCCTCAGGCGTTGAGGCGGATGGGCATGAGGAGGTAGCGGTACTCATCCCCGGCCCCCCTCAGCAGCCCCGGGCGCAGCGGGCTGATCAGGCCGAGCCGCACCTCGTCGCCGGTGACGCTCTCCACCCCCGCGCGCAGGAACTCCACGTTGAAGCCCATCTCCAGCGGCTCCCCGGAGAACGCGACCGGCAGCGACTCGTGGCCCTCGCCGACCTGGTCGCTGATCGCCGACACCGTGACGGTGCCCGGCTGGAAGGCCAGCCGGATCGGCGTGTTGCGCTGCGCCAGGACCCCGATCCGGGTGAGCACGCCGAGCAGCTCGCCGCGGTCGAAGGCCACCTCGTGCTCGAAGGCGTCCGGCACGAGCTGGCGGTGGTCCGGGAACTGGCCGTCGATCAGGCGGCTGGTGAGGCGGACGTCGCCGACCCTGAAGAGCGCCTGGGTCTCGCTGAGCACGACCTCGACCGACTCCGCGCGCGCCGCCGGCACCATGCGCCCGACCTCGGTCAGGGCGCGGGCGGGCACGATGGCCTCGCGGGCGTCGGGCGGAGGGTCGTCCAGCGCGGCCTGCCGCACCGCCAGACGGTAGGAGTCGGTGGCGACCATCGTCAGGCCGTCCGGCGCGAGCCGCAGCAGCACGCCGGTGAGCACCGGCCGCGTCTCGTCGCGCGAGGCGGCGCGGGCCACCCGGTCGATGGTCTCGACGAGCACGTCCGCCGGCACGGCCAACCCGGCGCCCTCGTCCGGCGGCAGCTCCGGGAAGTCCCCGGCCTGGAGGCAGTTGAGCGCGAACGACGATCCGCCGCCGGAGACGCTGACGACGCCCTCGCCCGCCCGGTGCTCCAGCGTGACCGGGCCGTCGGCCATGCTCCGGACGATGTCGCCGGCCAGGCGTGGCAGCACGACGGCGCCGGGCTGCTCCACGGTCGCCGACACCGGGACCCGGAGCGACAGCTCCATGTCGGTCGCCGCGAGGCCGCACCAGCCGTCCTCGGCGCGCAGGAGGACGTGGGACAGGATCTGGATCGTGCTCTTGCTCGAGGCCGCGCGTCCCGCGGCGGCGAGCTTGGCCGCGAGCTCTTCCTTGGGCGACACCAAGCGCACCGCCGGACCCTACCGGCTGACGGCGGTCGCGGGGTGGCGGCGGTCCGTCCACCGGTCGCCCCGCGCCCTCCATGACCTCATGGGATTGAAGGGCTTCAGAGAGGTCGACGTCGTAGGGCCTGTGGGGGCTGGGGAGAGCGCGCGAACGCCCTGCTCGCGCCGCGCGCCGGCCTGTGCGGGCGCCTGTGCACCGCCCGCCCTCCGTCGGCCGGTCGCTCCCCACCCGTCCCCAGCCCGGCCGACCGCGCGGCCCGGTCCGGGGGACGCTGGGGAGGACGGGCACGCGCCCTCCCGAGGGTCCTCCACCGTCACCGGCGCTCACGCCGGCCCGTCAGGCGGCCGGTCAGCGCCTGCACCGCCGTGAGGACCTCGCCCTCGCCGGCCATCTGGTCGGCCACCTTCTGCACCGCGTACATGACGGTGGTGTGGTCACGGCCGCCGAAGGCGCGCCCGATCGCCGGGAGAGAGGCGTCGGTGAGCTCGCGGCTGAGGTACATGGCGACCTGCCGCGGGCCGACGATGCGCCGCGTGCGCTTGTCGCCGGTCAGCTCATTGAGGGTGACCTGGTAATAGCGGCAGACCTCGCCCTGGATCAGCTCGATGCTGAGCAGGCCCTCCTCGGCCGGGAAGAGGTCCTCCAGCACCTCGGAGGCCAGCTCCACGGTGATGCGCCGGCCCGAGATGGAGCCGTGGGCGACGACCCGGGTGAGCGCCCCCTCGAGGGCCCGGACGTTGGTGGAGACGCGCCCGGCGATGAAGGGCAGCACCTCGGCCTCGTGGATCTCGTAGCGGTCGGCGCGCACGCGCTTCTGCAGGATCGCGATCCGGGTCTCGAGGTCGGGCGGCTGGACGTCGGTGATCAGCCCCATCTCGAAGCGGCTGCGCAGACGGTCCTCGAGGGTGGCGATCGCCTTGGGCGGGCGGTCCGACGAGATCACGACCTGCTTGCCGCTGTCGTGGAGGGCGTTGAACGTGTGGAAGAACTCCTCCTGCGTCTGCTCGCGCCCCTGGAGCGACTGGATGTCGTCGATCAGGAGGACGTCGGTGGAGCGGTAGCGGTCCTTGAAGGAGCGGATGCCCCCGTCGCGGAGGGCGTTGATGAACTCGTTGGTGAAGGTCTCGACCGAGACGTAGGTGACGGACAGCTCCGGGTGGTTGGCCGCGGCGAAGTGGCCGATCGCGTGGAGGAGGTGGGTCTTCCCCAGCCCGACCCCTCCGTACACGAAGAATGGGTTGTAGGCGCGGGCGGGGGCCTCGGCGACGGCCAGGGCGGCCGCTTGCGCGAACCGGTTCGAGGGCCCGGTGACGAAGGCCTCGAAGGTGAAGCGCGGCTGCAGGCCGAGCGGGCGGCGCGGGGCGACTGGCGGAGGGCGCGGCTCCTCGGGCTCGTCGCGGGCGGGCTCCTTGCCCGCGGGGGCCTCGACGACCACCTCGACCTCGAGGTCGCGGCCGCGCACCTCGAAGAGCGCGTCCCTCAGCAGCGGGAGGTAGCGCTGGCGGATCCACTGGCGCAGCAACTCGCTGTCGACGGCGAGCACGAGGCGCTCGTCGTCGAGGACCGCGGGCCGCGCCCCGGCGAAGGCGAACTTGTACGTCTGGTTGTTGAGCGTGCCGCGGAGCCGGTCGCGCACCTCGTTCCAGACGGCGTCGCGCTCGGCGGTTGGGGCGGTGACAGGTGACATGGCGGTGGCTCCGGCGATGTACAGGGTGGGCACGGGATGACTGCGGGGGGACGGGTCGCGCGTGTCGGGACGGGACGGGCTAGAAGAGGGTCGCCACGAGGGCGGCGCCCGCGTCCGTGAGGCGCCGGGCGCCGCCCGGCTCTCGGGCGACCAGGGCGCGGTGCTGCAGGAGGGCCAGCTCGCGGCCGCACTCGGCGCGGGAGCGACCCAGTTCGCGGGCGAGCGTCTCGGGCGTGGCGGCGCCCACCTCGAGGAGGAGGGCGAGCATCTCGCGAGCGGCGCCCGAGCACGCCGGCTCGCCTGCGGCGGCCGGCGCGGGCGGCGGCGGAGCCCAGAGCGTCACGGCTGCGCCCCCGCCGAGGTTCTCGGCGACCTCGAGCCGTCCGCCGGCCGAGACCATGAGGTCGCGCGCGAGGGGCAGGCCGCAGCCGACCCCCCGCACGACCTCGCGCTCCACCGGCCCGGCGCCCGAGAAGCCGGGCGCGAGCGCCCGGGCCGGGTCCGGGATGCCCGGCCCGTGATCGCTGACCCGCACGACGGCCCCGCCGTCGAGGACGCTCACGAGGGCGTCGCGGAAGCCGGCGTGGACCAGGTTCTCGACGACCTCGCGGACGGCCGGGGCCGGGAGCGGCGGGGACCGGTCGGCCACCGCGTCGCAGAGGCGCTCGACGAGGACCGCCGGGTCGGCCTCGGCGAGCTCCTCGACGGCGGGCGGCTCGCCCGGCGCCCCGTAGACTGCGAGACGGGCGCGGACGGCCGGCTCGGGCAGCGCCCGGACGGCTGGGGCGGCGGAGGTGAGGGCGAGGGTCGAGGGCATCCGGCGGGGTCGAGGGGCGGCGACTCTAACCCGGCGCCGCGCGGCGCGAAAGCCCCTTTCTACGGCTGTGGAGAACGAAGTCACGACTGAGCGGCGAAAACCCGTGGGGACCTTCGGAGGGCCCACCCTGCCCATGTGCCGGATCCCCTCGGCGATGCGAGGTCCGGCCCTTCTCCACACGGATTTCCACACCTGTGGACAGGCCGCCGGAGCCCGGCGTGGCGGGGGCCTTTGCTATGCTCGCGCCTCCGCGGTGGGGCGAGGCATGGCCGGCCTCTTCCGGACGCCCCTGCAACGACGCCTGACGAGGAGCGCGGCGCGTGAAGCGGACCTACCAGCCCAACCGGCGCAAGCGAAAGAAGACGCACGGCTTCCGGGTACGGATGAGCACCCGCGCCGGCCGGGCGGTGCTCAAGCGCCGCCGCGCGAAGGGCCGTGCCCGCCTCTCCGCCTGAGCGCTCACCCACCCCGCGCAAGCGGGCCCGTATCAGCCGCTCGGGGGACTTCGACGCGGTGTACCGGCGCGGGCGGTCCGCGGCGAACCGCCACCTGGTCGTCTACGCGTTCGCGCGTGAGGACGCCCCGCCCGGCGCGCCCGCGCGCCTGGGCCTGTCGGTGTCGCGGAAGGTCGGCGGGGCCGTCGAGCGCAACCGGGTCAAGCGGGCCCTGCGCGAGCGGTTCGCCGAGCTGGCGCCGGCCCTCCCCGAGGGCCTCGACGTGGTGGTGATCGCCCGCCCCGGCGCCGCCGAGTACCTCGCCCAGCGCGGCGCGGCCGCCCTGGGCGCCCGCCTGGCGGAGCTCGCCGAGCGCGCGACCGCCGCCCCGGCGGAGGCGACGGCGTGAGGGCGGTCCTCATCGCCCCGATCCGGCTCTACCAGCGGGCCATCTCGCCCATGATGGGCCGGCACTGCAAGTACCACCCGACCTGCTCGGCGTACGCGGTGGAGGCGATCCGCGAGTTCGGCGCCGCCCGCGGGATCATCCTGGCGGGGTGGCGGCTGCTGCGCTGCAACCCGTGGAGCCACGGGGGCGTGGACTACCCGCACGACCAGCGGGTCTTCAGGGCGTGAACCCGCTCGAGCTCCTCGAGGATCCGCTTCGCGCAGTCCTCGACTTCCTCCACGAGAACGCGGACCTCACCTACGGGTGGTCGATCGTCGTCCTGACGGTGATCGTGCGGCTCCTGCTGCTGCCGCTCGTCGTGAAGCAGTACTCCTCGATGCGCCGCATGCAGCTGTACGCGCCGCAGATGAAGGAGCTGCAGCAGAAGTACAAGGGCAACCGGCAGAAGCTCAACGAGGAGCTGATGGCGTTCTACAAGGAGAACGAGATCAACCCGTTCTCCTCGTGCCTGCCGCTGGTCGCCCAGCTGCCGGTATTCATCGCGCTCTACTACGTCCTGCGCGAGTTCGCCAACGACGCCACGGTCGCGGGCGGGGACCTGTCGTTCATGTGGATCGTGCCGGACATCAGCAAGCAGCTGACGGACATCGGCTGGGGCGCCTTCGTGATGGTGGCGATCTACGGGCTGTCGCAGCTGCTCTCGAGCGAGCTCTCCTTCACGCCGAACATGCCCCAGTCCCAGCGGCGGATCATGCGGCTGCTGCCGATCGTGGTGGTCATCTTCGTGTTCCAGTTCCCCGTCCCGGCGGGGCTGGTGCTCTACTGGATGACCACCAACCTCTGGACCTGCGGCCAGCAGCTGGTGATGCGACATCGCATCGGGCTCCACATGGCCGATCCGGACGAGGTCGAGGCGATGAAGAAGAAGGGCTCCCGAACGGCGCCGGCCGAGCCGGCGACGGCGGTGGCCGCCGTCGCCGACGGGCCGGCCGAGGGGGCCGAGACGGCGCCGCGCCCGCGGCCGACGCCGCGCAAGCGCCGTCGACGCGGGGAGGCGGGGACGAATGGGGCCGGCGGAGACGGAGCGGCTCCCGCCCCCGCTCCGGAGGCGACCAGCGCGCCCGAGCCGGCCGAGGCGCCCGAGCCGGCCGAGGCGCAGGAGCCCGAGGAGGTCGTGGAGGCCGGGGGGGCGGAGGCCACGGAGCCGGCCGAGCCCGCCGACGAGCCCGACGAGCACGCCGAGCCGGCCGAGCCGGCAGAGCCCGCTGAGCCCGAGGCGGCACCGCAGGACGGCAGGGGCGTGGAGGCCGGCGCCCGCTCCGGCTCCAAGGGCGGCGGGGGCTCCGGCGCCCGCCGGCGCCAGCCCCGCGCCCGCGGAACGGCGAAGGGCTCGCGCCCCGCCCCCTCGCGCTCCAGGAAGCGGAAGCGCTGATGGCCGAGCGCGCCGGCGGGCCCATGCGGGCGACCGGGGAGGCCGTCGAGGCGGTGGTCCGCGGCATGGGCCTGTCCGCGGCCGTGCGGGTGGAGGCCGGCGACGGCGAGACCGACCTGCGGGTGAGCGTCGAGGGCGAGGGCACCTCGGCCCTCGTCGGGCGGGGTGGCGAGACGATCGACGCGCTCCAGTACCTTCTGGCCCAGATCGCCAGCCGGGCGGCCGGCGGCGAGCGTCGGCGGGTCGCGCTGGACGCCGACGGCTACCGCGCCCGGCGGGCGGCGGCCCTCGAGGACCTGGCCGAGCGGGCGGCGCGGGAGGCGCTCGAGCACGGTGAGGAGATCGAGCTCGACGTCATGACGCCGCACGACCGCCGCATCGTCCACATGGCCCTGAAGGACCGGACCGACGTGATCACCCGCAGCGAGGGTGACGAGGGCCGCCGGCGCATCATCGTCGAGCCCGCGGACGCCTGAACCGGAGGTGGGCGGGGCGGTTTCACGTGAAACCGGACCGGCCGAGCGCCTGGCGGCACGCGCGGCCGAGCTCGGGGCCCCGCTCGGGCCGGGCGTCGCCGCGCAGCTGGTCTCGCTGCTCGACCGGATCGCGCTCGACCCCCAGAACCTCACGGCGATCGAGGGCATCGAGGAGGGCATCGACCGCCACCTCCTCGACAGCCTCGCGGCCCTGGGCCACCCGCGCCTGGCCGGCGCGACCGCCGCTGTCGACGTCGGCAGCGGCGCCGGCTTCCCCGGCCTCGCGCTGGCCGCGGCCCGGCCGGAGCTCGCCGTGACGCTCGTCGAGAGCGAGCACCGCAAGGCGGAGTGGCTGCGCCGGGCGTCCGCCGCCTTCCCTAATGTCCGGGTTGTGGCGGACCGCTCGGAGCACCTCGCGGCCGACGCGCGCGAGGCGTTCCCGCTCGCCCTTGCGCGCGCCCTCGGGCCGGCCCCGGTGGCCCTCGAGCTGACGGCGCCCCTGGTCGCCGTGGGCGGTGCCGTCCTCCTCTGGCGCGGCGATGCGTCCGATCCTCGCGACGCCGCCGACACGGCCCGCGCGGCGGAGCTGCTCGGCCTGGAGACGGAGCCCCCGATGGCGGTGCAGCCCTTCTCGGGGGCGCGGCGGAGCCTGCACTCCTTCGCGAAGACGCGCCCCACGCCGGAGCGCTACCCGCGCCGCGCCGGCCGGGCGGTCTCGCGCCCGCTGGGAGCCCGTCGATGAAGTCGGCCGCACGTCCGCCGGCTTTGTCGGCCCCCGGCCGACCAGAGAACCGGCGCGCTCCGGCGCCCGCGTCAACGCCGATGCCTCCTGGCATCGGCGTCGGCCGCGTCCAT
>DATAGF010000037.1:0-16658 GCA_036257075.1 Miltoncostaeaceae bacterium | reverse complement strand
GGCCTCGGCGGCGGCCGGCCGGATCCACTCGGACATGGAGCGGGGGTTCATCCGCGCCGAGGTCATCCCCTGGGACGCGCTCGTGGAGGCGGGTTCGTTCGCGCGCGCCCGCGAGGCGGCGCTGCTCCGGATGGAGGGCCGGGACTACGTCGTCCAGGAGGGCGACGTCCTCCAGGTCCGCTTCAACGTGTAGGGACGGGGCGCTCGTCGCGCCGTCGGGGCACGGCTAGGGTGACGCGGATGTCCGTTGGGGATCGGACTCACCAGGTGGACGTGGTGCTCCGCGACGGATCGACCGTCGCCGTCCGACCGGTGCGAAGCGACGACCTGGACGCGATGGCGGAGTTCCTCCGAGGGCTCTCCACGCTCTCGTACCGGTATCGGTTCTTCGGGCTGGGCGACCCGGACAAGGCGGCGCGCGGCCTCGTCGAGGCGGACGGATCGGATGTCTACGGCCTGGTCGCCGTCACCGGCCTCCCCGGCCGGATCGTCGGCCATGCGGAGTTCTCCCGCACGCCCGGCAAGCCCGCCGCGGAGGCCGCGTTCGCGGTCGCCGACGAGCTCCAGGGCCACGGCCTTGGGACGCTGCTGCTCGCCCACCTCGCCGAGCGTGCGCACGCCTCGGGGATCGAGGTCTTCGAGGCGGAGGTGCTGCGGGGCAACCGCCGCATGATCCAGATGTTCCAGGCGAGCGGCTTTCCCGCGGAAGTGCGCCAGGAGGGGGGGTCGCAGCTCGTCCGGTTCCCGACATCGCTCTCGCCGAGCACCGTGGCGGCGTTCGCCGAGCGCAGCCGGACGGCGGCCGTGGCGATGGCGAGGCGGCTGCTCGTCCCGGCCTCGGTGGCGGTGGTGGGCGCGTCGCGCTCCCGCGGGACGGTCGGCGGGGAGGTGCTCCACCACCTGCGCGAGGGCGGCTACGCCGGCCGGCTCTACGTCGTGAACCGCGCGGCGGACCACGTGCAGGGCCTCCCGGCGCTGCGAAGCGTCGCCGACCTGCCGGAGCCGGTGGACCTCGCCGTCATCGCCGTTCCCGCGTCGGCCGTCATCGAGGTCGTTCGCGCCTGCGGCGAGCGCGGGGTGCGGACGCTGGCCGTCCTCAGCGCGGGTTTCGCCGAGCTCGGCGGACCGGGCCTGGAGCGCCAGGACGCCGTCGTCGAGGTCTGCCGGGCGACCGGGATGCGGCTCGTCGGCCCGAACTGCCTCGGCGTGCTGAACACGGCCGCCGGCGCCCGGCTCAACGCCACCTTCGCGACGGGCATGCCGTCGGCGGGGCCCGTGGGCATGCTCTCCCAGAGCGGCGGCCTGGGCATCGCCCTGCTGGCGGACGCGAGGGACCTCGGCGTCGGCATCTCGTCCTTCGTGTCGGTGGGCAACAGGGCCGATGTCTCGAGCAACGACCTCCTGCGCTTCTGGGAGCAGGACCCGGCGACGGGGGTCGTCGTCCTCTACCTCGAGTCGTTCGGCAATCCGCGCACGTTCGCCCGCGTGGCCCGGCGCCTCTCGCGGACCAAGCCGGTGGTCGCCGTCAAGAGCGGCCGCGGAAGCGCGGGCGCTCGCGCCGCCGGCTCCCACACCGGCGCGCTCGTGGCGGCGTCCGACCTGACGGTCGACGCGCTGTTCGAGCAGGCGGGGGTGATCAGGACCGACACGATGAGCGAGCTCTTCGACGTGACGAAGCTCCTGGCGGGTCAGCCGGTCCCGGATGGCCGGCGGGTCGGGATCATCAGCAACGTCGGCGGCCCGGGGATCCTCTGCGCCGACGCCTGCGAGGCGCACGGCCTGGAGGTCCCGGAGCTGCCGGCGCTGCGCGAGCGGCTCCGGACGGCCGTGGCCCCGGAGGCATCGCTGGGCAACCCCGTCGACCTGCTGGCGGCCGCGACGGCCGATCAGTTCGGCCAGGCGCTCGAGCAGATGGTGGAGGACCCCGAGCTGGACGCGGCGATCGTCATCTACATCGATTCGGGCATCGGTGGGGTCGGCTCCGAGGTGAACGCGCGGATCCGCGCCGTCGCGGCGCGCCGTCGCCGGCCGGTGCCGATCCTCACGGTCCTGATGTCCGCCGACGATCGTCGGGCCGCGGCCGCCTCGGCCGAGCCCGGCGCGCCGCCGGTCTTCGACTACCCCGAGGCGGCCGCGGTCGCGCTGGCGCACGCGGTCCGATACGGGCAGTGGCGGCGCCGGCCGCACGGCCGGGTCCCCGAGTTCCCCGACGCTCGTCCGGCGCGCGCCTCCGCCCTGCTCTCGGAGGCGGTCGTCGCCGGGCCGGGGTGGCTGCCGGCATCCCGCTTCGCCGCCCTGCTCGGGTCCTACGGGCTCCCGTTACTGCCGACGCGCAGCGCCCCGGGCCCCGCCGAGGCGGGGCGCGCCGCGCGGGAGCTCGGGGGGCTTGTCGCCCTCAAGGCCGAGGCGCCCGGCATCGTCCACAAGACGGAGGCCGGCGCCGTGCGCCTCAACCTGACGGGCGCCGAGCGGGTGGAGGCCGAGGCGCGCGCCATGGCCGGCCGTCTCGCCGAGGCCGGTCACGAGGTGAGCGGCTTCCTGGTCCAGCCGATGGCCCCGGCCGGGGTGGAGATGCTCGTCGGCAGCACGGCCGATCCCCAGTTCGGGCCGCTCGTCGTCTGCGGCCTCGGCGGAACGGCGGCCGAGGTCCACGGCGACGTGTCCGTGCGCCTGACGCCCCTGACCGACCTGGACGCGCACGCCATGGTGCGCGAGCTCCGCGCGCTCCCGCTGCTGGAGGGCTACCGGGGGGCCGGCCGGTCGGACATCGGGGCCCTCGACGACGTCGTGCTCCGGGTCGCGGCAATGGTCTACGCGCATCCACAGATCGTCGAGCTCGACTGCAACCCGGTGATGGTCTCGGCCGAGGGGGCGGTCGTGGCCGACGGGCGAGTCAGGGTCGCGCCCGCCCCGGCACGGCTGCCGTGGCCGTCCCTGCGCGCGCCCCCGCCGGTCGCGATCGTCCCGGATCCCGCGTGACGCCCGCGTTCGTCGGCGCGGCGCGAAGATTCGCCTCCCGCTGACCGTGGACTGTCCGTTCGGGGGGCATTCCGCGCGACGCGCTCCACTACCGTCGATCCATACCCGCGAAGCGACTCATCGGCAGGATCGTCCTCCTGGCCGCGGCGCTGGCCTGCGCCGCCGTGCCGGCGGCCGCCGCCGACCCGCTCGCGCCGCAGCAGGACTGGCTCCCCCGGGTGGTCCCGCCGGGCCTGGCGCCGCCGCCCGCGGCGAGGATCCCGCCGATCGCGATCATCGAGACCGGCTTCGACCCGGACCAGCCCGACATGGCCGGCGGCTGGGTCGAGCAGCGCCGCTACGGTCCGTACCCCTCCGAGCGCGACGCCGCCGCCCAGGATGACTTCTTCGAGGGGATCGCCCACGGCACCGCCGTCGCCGGCGTCATCGGCGCCCCGCGCGACGGGCGCGGCATCGAGGGCGTGCTGCCCGGCGCGCGCGTCTGGGTCTACGGGAACTCGGGCCTCTGCCAGGACGTCGCCGCCGCCATCCGCCAGGCGGTGCGCGACGGCGCCCGCGTGATCAACGCCAGCTACGGCTTCGGGCCCCTCGGCGCCTGCCCCGAGCACCGCGAGGCCACCAGCTTCGCCTTCGGGGCCGGCGCCACCGTGGTGGCCGCCTCGGGCAACTTCCGGCCCACGCAGCCGTGGATCCAGCCCGGCAACGACCTCCACGTGCTGACCGTCAACGCCCTCAACGCGCTCGACCAGCCGACCGGCTTCTCGCACCAGAACCTCTACTCGGACCTCTCGGCGCCCGGCGAGGGCATCTTCGTCGCCGTGCCCGTGTGGGCCGACGTGGAGGACGGCGTCGCCGACGGCTACTCGCGCTGGGACGGCACCAGCTTCGCGGCGCCCATGGTGAGCGCCGCGGCCGCCTGGGTGCTCGCCCAGAACCCGCGCCTGTCCGCCGACCAGGTCGCCGAGATCCTGCGGCGCTCCGCGCGCGACATCGCGCGGCCCGGCTGGGACATCTCGACCGGCTGGGGGGCGCTCGACCTCGGCGCGGCCGTCCGCGCGCCCACCCCTCTCAACGACCCGTACGAGCCGAACGACGACATCCGCTGGATCTCCGGCAAGAGCGGCTTTCAGGCCGACGCCCCGCTCCTGCGCAGGGCCGTCCGGACCGCGATCCGCGCCCGCATCGACGTGCAGAAGGACCCGGTCGACGTCTACCCGGTGTGGGTGCCCGCGGGCGGCCGGCTCTCGGTGCGCCTGACGCCGCACGCCATGGCGGCCGACCTCTACGTCTGGCCGCGGACGGCCCGCACCGCGAACGGGAAGGGCGCGCTCGCCAAGAGCCGCCGGCGGGCGCTGGCGCGCGACGCGGTCACCGTCGCGAACCGCGGCCCCCGCGGCGAGAAGGTCTGGGTCGAGGTCCGCGGCGGCCGTGGACGGGCCCTGTCGGGCGACTACACCCTCGAGCTGGCCCGGCGCTCGCCCGGCTGAGCCGCCCGGCGGCTCAGGCGACGACGGCGCCCTCCAGGGTCGCCTTGACGCCGGCCTCCAGCGCGTTTGCGCGCCAGAGCGCGAGCGCCTCGGGGCTCGCGGTGCCGGGCGCCTGGCCCGGCGGCGGCCCGTGGTGCCAGGCGATGGTATGGAGCAGCTCGACCCGCCGCGCCGAGGGAAGCCCGGCGGAGCGGGCGGCGGCGCCCACGATCTCCTGGCCGATGGCCACGTGGCCCAGCAGGCGCCCCTCGTCGGTGGGCTCGAAGGTCGCGCCCAGGCGGAAGGCTCGCGCGTGGCCGATGTCGTGGACCAGGGCGGCCGCGAGCAGGAGGTCGGCGTCGAGGCGCGGGTGCCAGGTCGCCAGCGTCTGCACCAGCGAGGCCACCCCCACCGTGTGCTCGACCAGGCCCCCCAGGTACGCGTGGTGGCCCGAGCGGGTGCAGGGCATCGTGCGCCAGTCGCGCGCGAGCTCGGCGTCGCCGGTCAGCCCGGCGAGCACCGCCCGCAGCCCGGGGTCGGCCACCTCGTCCGCGAGGTGGAGGACGAAGCCGAACAGCTCGTCGGGATCGCGGTGGGCGCGAGGGAGGAGGTCCTCGGCGGCGGCCTCGTCCGGCGCCGCGCGGAGGTGGCTCACGACCACGTTGCGGCGGCCGTCGCGCTCGCCGACCCGTCCCGTCACGCGCACCCGGTCCCCCTCCTCGAACTGGCCGGCGAAGTAGTCGGGCTCGTCGAAGACCACCGCTGGGACGGCGCCGCTGGCGTCGGCCAGGGTGAGGGCGAGGAAGGGGCGCCCCTGGCGCGAGAGGCGCCGCTCCTTGCGCCGCACGGCGTACACCCCCTCCATGGGCGCCCCGGGCTCGAGGGATCCGAGCGGCGTCACCGGTCCTGCGCCGGGCAGAGCAGGGCGAATTCGCACGAGCGGCAGGCCCACGAGGGCCGCGGCTCGAAGTCGCCGGCGGCGATCCCCTCGGCCGCGTCGCGCACCGCCTCGACCGCCGCGGCGCCGGCGTCGGCCTCCGGGTGGACGCCCCGGGAGTCGCCGTCGAGCACGTGCACGAGGGTCGCGCCGCGCGGCTCGATGCCCCAGGCCTCGCGCGCGCCCAGCAGGTAGAGCCGGAGCACGAGGTCGTCGTCCTCGCCCCGGGCGCCGGCGGCCGGCGGCTTGCCGGTCTTGTAGTCGACGATCTGGTGGCCGCCGGCCGGGTGGGCGTCGACCCGGTCGACCCGCCCGTGGAGGCGATGGGGGCCGACCGTGAGGGTGAACTCGCGCTCCACCGCGACCGGCCGCGCGCCGCTGCGGATGAGGCGCTCGTGGTAGGACGGCAGGGCCTCGCGCCCGCGGGCCAGCGCCTGGCGGCCCTCGGCCGTCGCGTCGACCCCTTCGCGGCGCAGCGCGGCGGCGAAGCGCCCCACCAGGGCGTCGCCGCCGCCGCCCGTCCCGCCGGGCCGGTAGTGCGCCTCGAGGGCGGCGTGGGCGGCGACGCCGACGGCGCGCGCCGGGCTCGGCGCCGTCGGGACGCGGTCGACCATCGCGAAGCGGTAGCGCAGGGGGCAGGTGCGGTAGGCCTCCACGGCGCTCGGGCTGAGGCCGAGGCCCGGCCTCGCCGGCCGCGCGGGCGCCGGTGGCGGGGCTGCGGCGGGCGCTGGCCGGAGGGCCGCGGCGCGGGCCTCGACCAGCGCCCGGGCCGCGCGCTCGGCGGCCGCGATCCGCTCCCCGGCGTCGTCGGCGTCGCCGGCGACGGCGGCCGCGGCCCTCAGCGAGGCCTCCTCGAAGGCCGCGTGGCGCTCGGCGACGGCGGCCAGGATGCGGCGCTCGGGCGCCTCGCCGACCTCCTCGACGGCCGCGCCGAGGGCCTCCAGGGCCTCCTCGTAGAAGGGCGAGGGCGCCTGGACCACCCCGCCCGCGCCCGCCGCGAGCGTGGACAGCACGAGGTGACGGCGGGCCCGCGTCATGGCGACGTACGCGAGCCGCCGCGCCTCGGCCACGTGGGCGTCGCGGCCGCGCGGCAGCACCTCCGGGAGCAGGGCGTCGGGGATGTCGACGCCGCCGCGGTCGGCGCCGGGGAAGCCCGCTCGCGTGAGCCCGATGACGAAGACGACGTCGAACTCGAGCCCCTTGGCCTGGTGGACGGTCATCACCTGGACGCCGGAGCGCTCGGCCGGCGCGGCCCCCTCGCCGCGGAAGCCGATCTCGGCGAGGCCCGCGAGGCGGGTCGCGAGGCCGCCGACGTCCAGCGCCGGCTCGGCCTCCGCGATCTCGCGGGCCAGGCCCTCCAGGGCCGCCAGGCCCGCCAGCCGCCCGGCCCCCTCCGCGCCGCCCGCGGCGAGCGCCGCCGCCCGGAGCCCGGAGCCGTCGACGATGGCGCGCAGGGCCTCCGCCGGGGGCAGCTCGGCCGCCGCCCGGCCCGCCTCCCCGAGCAGCGGCGCCAGGACGGGCGCGGCCTCGGCGAGCGGCCCCGCGACCGGGAGTCCCGCGGCGGCGGCGGCTGAGACCGCGTCGGCCGCGGCGGTCCAGGGGACGTCGAGGCGGCGGTCGGACGCCACCCGCAGGTGGGCCTGGGCGTCGGCCGGGTCGGCCGCGGCCCGCAGCCAGGCGACCGCCGAGCGAACCTCGCGGCGCTCGAAGAGGCCGAAGCCGCCGCGCACCTGGTGGGGCACCCCCGCCCGCTCGAGGGCCTCGGTCACCGGGCGGGCCTCGAGCCTGACCGCGCGCATCAGGACGACCTGCTCCTCGAGCGGCACCCCCGTCTCGGCCATGCGGACGATCTCCTGGGCCACGGCGCGCGCCTGGCCGTCGGGGTCGGGCGCCCGCCAGAACCGCGGCCGCGGGCCGTCGGCCTCCGGCCGGGCGACGATGCGCTTGGGCGCGCGCTCGGGGATCGGCGCGACGACCGCCGAGGCCGCGTCGAGGATCGCCTGGGTCGAGCGGTGGTTGACCTCCAGGCGCAGCTCCGCCGCCTGGGGGAAGCGGCCGCGGAAGTCGGCCACGTTCTTCGCGGAGGCGCCGCGGAAGCGGTAGATGCCCTGGTCGTCGTCCCCGACCACCATGAGGCTGTCCGCCTCGCCGGCCACCAGGTAGAGCAGCTCGGCCTGGGCGTGGTTGGTGTCCTGGAACTCGTCGACGAGGACGTGGCGCGCGCCGGCGCGGACGGCCTCGAGGCGGTCGGGGTGCGCCCGCAGGAGCTCGAGCGCCCGCACGATCGACAGGCCGAAGTCCTCGCGGCCGTCCTCGGCCAGCCAGCGCTCGTGGGCCTGGAACACACGCGCGATCTCCACCTCGCGCCGGGCGCGGTGGGCCGCCGCGCCCGAGCCGGCCCCGGCGAGCCGCTCGTCGGCCCAGGCCCCGTACTGGTCGGCGCTGACGAGCTGATCGCGGCACTTGTCGATGCGATCCACCAGGTCGGCCACCAGGCGCCCGCGGTCGCCGCGGAGGTCGTGCTCGCGAAGATCGAGCTCCTCGAGCCGCTCGAGGAGCATCAGCATGCGGTCCTCGGTCCGCGCCACGGTCGTCGCCGGCAGCAGGCCGCGCTCGACGCCGTGGACCCGCGCCAGCTCCAGCGCGTAGGCGTGGAATGTCATGACCCGCAGGGTCTCGTGGGAGCGCCCGATCAGCTCCTCGGCGCGCGCGCGCAGCTCCACGGCGGCCTCGCGGGTGAAGGTGAGGGCCACGATCTCCGCCGGCGAGGCGCCCCCCTCGACGAGCCACGCCAGCCGGTGGCAGAGCACCCGCGTCTTCCCGGCGCCGGCGCCCGCCAGCACCAGGGCGGGCCCTCCGCCGTGGGTCACCGCGGCGCGCTGCTCGGGGGTGAGGACGTCCAGCATCGGACGGATCAGGGTAGCCCGGACATCGGACGACTTGGTGGGCAGCGCCAACGTGTCCGCGGTGGTGTTGACCTTTCCGGCGCCCGCCCCGGCGAAGCCGGTGCGCCGGTCTGCCGAGGGCCCGGTAGGGCCCGAAGGCGCGCATGGCAGCCCGCAAGAGGCGGCCATCCGCAATGAGGGGAAGGCCACGAGGACGGATCGGTACGATCCGTCCTCGTGGCCGATGTGCGCCCCTTCCGAGCCCTGGGCTACTGCGATGCGGCGGGTCCCCTGGGCGACCTCGTCTCGCCCCCCTACGACGTCATCTCACCCTCGGAGCGCAGCCTCTACCTGGCGGCGAGCCCCTACAACGCCGTGCGGCTCATCCTCCCCGAGGTCCCCTACGAGGAGGTCGGAGGGCTGATCGCGTCGTGGCGCGAGGACGGGGTCCTGGGCACCGCGCCCGAGCCCGTGCTGATCGCCTGGACCCAGACCTTCGCGCTCGACGACGGAGTGGAGCGCGAGCGCCGCACCATCCTCGGGGCGGTGGGCCTCGAGCCGTACGAGCGCCGGGTCGTGCGCCCGCACGAGCGCACCCACGCGGGCCCGCGGGACGACCGCCTGCGGCTGACGCGCGCCGTGCGGACCAACCTCTCGCCGGTCTTCGGGCTCTATCCCGACCCGGGGCAGACGGCCTGGGCGGCCCTCGCGCCGGAGGGCCCGCCGGACGCCGAGCTCGCCGACCACGACGGGACGGTGCACCGCGTCTGGCGGGTGACCGACCCGGCGGCGCACGCCCGCGTCGCCGAGGCGCTGCGCGAGCGCTGGATCCTGATCGCCGACGGCCACCACCGCTACGAGACGGCGCTCGCCTACCGCGAGGAGCGGCGCAGGCGGGCGGCGGCGAACGGCGCCGGCGCCGGCGAGGCGCCGTACGACCGGGTCCTCATGGGCCTGACCGCCCTCGACGACCCCGGCCTGGTCGTGCTGCCGACCCACCGCGTCCTGTCGCGCTGGGCCGAGGGGGCGGAGGCGGCCTTCGAGTCGCGCCCGGCCGCCGGCCTCGACGCGCTGCGCGCCGGGCTGGCCGAGGCCCCGGAGGACGCGAACGCCCTTGGCCTGGTCCTGCCCGACGGCATGCGGCTCCTCACCGCCACGCCGCGCGCCGGCGCGAGCCCCGCCCAGCGCCTCGACGTGGCCGCGCTGGAGCGCGAGATCCTCGTCCCCGGGCTCGGTGCCGACCAGGCCGCGCTGGCGGCCGGCGGGACCCTCACCTACACCAAGGACGCCGCCGAGGCGGCGCGCCTGGTGGCCTCCGGCGAGGCCGCGGCGGCGGTGATCCTGCGCCCGATCCCGAAGGCGGCCGTCGCGGCCGTGGCCGAGGCGGGCGAGACCATGCCCCAGAAGTCGACCTACTTCTTCCCCAAGCTCCTTACGGGCGTGGCCTTCCACTCGCTGGTCGATGGCTGAGGCCGGGGGGCCGAGCCCCGCCGCGGAGGCGTGGCTCGCGCCCTTCCGGCGCGCCTGCGACCGGATCGCCGCCGAGGTGCGCGCCCTGCCGCCCGCGCGCCGGGCCGAGGCGCTCGGCCGCGGGGCCGGCGGCGACGTCACCCTGCTCGTCGACCGCGTCGCCGAGGACGCCATGGTCGCCGAGCTCGAGGCCTTCGGCCGCCCGCTGACCCTGATCAGCGAGGAGCTGGGCCGGCTGGAGATCGCGGGCGGCGGCCCTCCGCTCGTCGTCCTCGACCCGATCGACGGCAGCGTCAACGCCAAGCGCGGCTTCCCGGGGTTCGCCACCGCGGTCGCCCTCGCGGAGGGGCGGACGATGGGCGACGTGACCGTCGCGCTCGTGCGCGACCTCGCGGCCGGCGAGGAGTTCGTGGCCGAGCGCGGGCGCGGCGCATGGCTGGACGGCGCGCCGCTCGCGCCCCATCCCCCGCTCGACGGGCGGCTCGAGCTCCTGATGGTGGAGGGGGCGTCGCCGGCGCTCGTCGAGCGGGCCGCCCGCCACCTCGACGGCCGGGTGCGGCGCCTTCGCGCGCTCGGCTCCATCGCGCTCTCGCTGTGCCACACGGCGGCCGGGCGTGCGGACGCCATGGCCTGCCTCGTGCGCGGCCGCTCGGTCGACGTCGCCGCCGCCCAGCTCGTCGCCCGCGAGGCCGGCCTGCTGGTGGGCGCCCCGGCGGCGGAGGCCTTCCCCGCGGCGCCCCTCGACGTGACGACCCGCTTCCACGTGCTGGGCGCCCGCGACGAGGCGACCCTCGAGCTGCTCAGTCGGGCGGTGGCACCCTCAGCGACAGCAAGGTCGGGCTGACCGTCAGGCCCGGCTCCGGGCCGCCGAGGGCCTGGTAGACCGTCCGCCCGATGCCGACGACGGCCACCCCGTGGCGCGGGCGCGGGCTCGCGTGGAGGCTCGTCCAGGAGCCGCTCGCCGGGTCGAAGGCGTCGACCGCCCGGATCGTGCCGCCGGGCCCCTCGCCGCCGACGGTCACGGCGAGCCCGGCGGCCGCGGTCGCCCCGTTGCCGCCGCGACGCGTGGGGGCGTCGGGGAGCCTCGACCAGGCTCGCGCCCGCGGGTCGTAGACGTCGGCCGCGGCGGTGTTCGTCTCGAGGCCCGCGGTGCGGCCGCCGATCGCGTAGATCCGGCCGGCCAGCGCGGTGACCCCGAGGTGTTCGCGGGGCCGGTCGAGCCCGGCGAAGCCCTGCCAGCGCAGCGTGCGCAGGTCGAGGTAGAGCGACCTCCCGGCCAGGCTCCCCGGCGCCCGCGAGGTGGTGCCGCCGACCACGTAGAGGCGGTTGCGCACGATCGCGGCGCCGCCGGCCGCCCGCGGCTCGGGCAGGCTCGGCAGGGGGCGCCAGCGGCGGTCGAACAGCACCCAGGCGCGGTCGCTGGCCTCGGTCTCGCCGTCCCGGATCCGGTAGCCGCCCGCGACGTAGAGACGGCCCGCCCGCGAGGCGGCCATGGCGTGGTGGAGGCCCTCGGGGAGGTCGGGCAGGCGCAGCCAGCGGGCGCGGCGCGGGTCGTAGAGGTCGACGCGGGCCGATGCGGCCCCGTCGGAGGTCAGCCCGCCGACCACGGCGACCCTCCCCGAGAGGTCCGCGCCGACGACCTCCGTGCGGGCGACCGGCGCCGGCGGGAGCGACTGCCACGCCGGCCTGGCGTCGGAGCAGCCGGTCAGGAGGAGCGCGCAGACGATGGCGGCCGCCAGGGAGCGCAGCACCTGGCCAGCGTACTATCCGCCCTGTCCAGGACCTCGGAGGCGCGGGTGGGCCTGCTCCGCAACAGGGGGATCAGCGACGACGAGCGCGCCCGGCTGCCGCCGGGCCAGCACCTGGTGCGCGACTTCCCCGTGCTCCACGCCGGCTCGGTGCCGTACCGGCGGCCGCCGCCGGACTGGGACTTCCGCGTCGTCGGCGCCGTGGAGCGCCCCCGGGCCTGGGGTCTCGAGGAATTCCGCGCCCTCCCGACCCGCACCGTCACGACCGACATCCACTGCGTCACCACCTGGACGAAGCTCGACACCCTCTGGGAGGGCGTGCCGGTGTGGCCGCTGCTGGAGGAGCTTGGGATCGGCGCCGGGGCGACGCACGCGGTCGCCCACGCCGAGGAGGACTACACGGCCAACGTGCCGCTCGACCGGCTCCGGGCCGACGACGTGCTGCTCGCCCACCGCTACGGCGGCGAGGAGCTCGAGCCCGTCCACGGCGGCCCCCTGCGCCTGCTGGTGCCGAGCCTCTACTTCTGGAAGAGCGCCAAGTGGCTGCGCGGCCTGGAGCTCGTCGAGGGCGACCGGCCGGGCTTCTGGGAGCGCCTCGGCTACTCGAACACCGCCGACCCGTGGGGGGAGGAGCGCTACGGCTTCTGAGCCCGACCCGCTCTCGACCTTGGGCCCGGACGACGACTTCGACCGCATCGAGCGCCTCACGCGCCGGGTCGTGCGCGGCGCGCTGGTCGGCGTCCCCACCTGGGTCGTGCTCCTCGCGGTGCTGCCCTTCACGGGCCTCGGCGTGGGCCCCTGCCTTGCCCTCGCCACCGGGCTCGCGATCGCCGCGGTCATCGCGGCCGAGCGCCTGCGCGGGCGCGACCGGCCGCCCGCCGCGCCCGCCCGGGGCGCCGGCCCGCGCCGCTCCATGAGCCCGCTCGCCGCCGCGGCGCTGACCCTCCTGGCCGTCGCGATCATCGCCTACGTCGTCTTCGTGATCAGCTCGGCGTGACCGCGACGAGGACGGTGCGCCCGCGAGTGGCGCCTCGGTCGAGGAGCGGCCGGTGAGCGTCACCTATGACCAGGCCCGCCAGTTCGGCAAGGCCTACGTCGGCGCGCTCAACACGTCGCCGGAGGCCTTCGCCGCGCTCTTCGCGCCGGGCGCCGACGTCCGCGTGGCCGGCGCGCCGGCGTCGCCCGCGGGCGTCCGCAAGGCCACCCCGCCGGGACGGTCGGGGTTCCGCCGCGCGCGCCTCGACCCGCCGGACGTGCTGCTCACCGTGCGCGTGCTCGACCGCGCGGCGGCCAGCGTGGACGACCGGGTCCACCGCCTGCGCCTCGACGACGAGGGGCGGATCACCGCCCTGGAGGCGTAGGCTCGTTCCCCATGAACCCTCCTCATCGTTCCCGCGCTCTTCCGGCGCGGCGATTCGTCGGGCCAGCATGAGCCCCCTCATCCCCATGGTCGTCGAGCAGACGTCGCGCGGCGAGCGCGCCTTCGACATCTACTCGCGCCTGCTCAACGAGCGCATCGTCTTCCTGGGCACGCCGGTCGACGACCAGATCGCCAACCTGATCGTCGCCCAGCTGCTGCACCTGGAGAGCGAGGACCCCGACAAGGACATCTCCGTCTACGTCAACTCCCCCGGCGGCAGCGTGTACGCCGGCCTGGCGATCTACGACACGATGCAGTTCATCCGCCCCGACGTGCAGACGATCTGCGTCGGCATCGCCATGAGCATGGGGGCCCTCCTGCTCGCGGGCGGCGCCCACGGGAAGCGCATGGCGCTGCCCAACGCGAAGATCCTCATCCACCAGCTGTCAGGCGGCTTCAGCGGCCAGGCGACCGACATCGAGATCCACGCGCGGGAGGCGCTCGACCTGCGCAAGCGGCTCGACGAGATCATCGCCAAGCACACCCGTCAGTCGCTCGAGAAGGTGAGCGCCGACACCGAGCGCGACTTCTTCATGAGCAGCGAGGAGGCGGTGGACTACGGGATCATCGACCGGGTGATCGAGTCGCACTGAGGCGTCGCCGGGCGAGGGCGTTCCGAGCGCCGGACGCGCCTTGACCGCGACCGGCCCGGCTGCGAGCATCGCCCCACGGGATGAGCTGCCAGCGGGTCCGGTGCCTCGGACCCCGAGGCCTATGTCCCGTCCGTACGTCGGATCGGATCGTGGACCGCATGCACCGCCGCCACAAGCAGGTGAGCGTCCCTGACCCTTCGGGCTCCAGCACCGGCCGCGCGCGGTCGGCATCCGGAGCCTCCGCGTTCCTGCGCGGCGGGCGGGCGCCCCGCGCGGACTGGGACGGGCTGCGGCGTCGCGAGCCGGCCCGCACCACCCCCGGCAGCTCCGAGGAGCGCGTGGGCCCTCGCAGCGTCACGGGGTGGACGCTTCGATCGAGCGACCTGACGACGTCCGCCGGCACGGGCGGGAAGGTCGCGGGGAGGTGACGCCTTTGGATGCGGCGAGAAAGGGCGGTCCCGCCGGCTGACGAGGCTGTGGGGCCGCCCGCCGACCCCCCACAATTTCCAGAGGCGCCGCGACGCCGCGCATCGGCGCGGAGCCGCGGAGCGGACGGAGGACGAGGGGCCGTCGCCACGGTGGCAGCGAAGGTGGCGGCGGCCCCGACGCCTGCCAGGGCCCGCGCTCGCCGCGCCGCGTAGGCTCGCGCCGGAGACCCATCCGGACCGAGGAGCGACGATGAGCGAGTTCGACGAGATGAACCGCGAGGTGCTCGCGGAGTTCCGCGCCAACGCCGGGGTCGTCGACACGGCGGCCGGCGGCTACTTCAAGGGCAAGCCCGTTCTGGTCCTCCACACGACCGGCGCCAAGACGGGCAGGGAGCGGGAGACGCCCCTGATGTACCTGGACGAGGGCGACGACCGCTTCGTGTTCGCCTCGAAGGGCGGCGCGCCGAACCACCCGGACTGGTACCACAACCTCAAGACCAACCCGGACGTCACCGTCGACGTGGGCACGGAGTCTTACCCGGCGACCGCCCGCGTGATCACCGGGCCGGAGCGCGACCGGATCTACGCCGCCCAGGTGGCGGCCTTCCCCCAGTTCGGCGACTACGAGCAGAAGACGACCCGCAAGATCCCGGTCATCGCGCTCGACCGCTCCTAGGGCTCGCCGGGCAACTGCCTGACCTGCACGACCACGGCTACCAACGGGAGGGCGCGCGGCCCCTTGGCCCAGGGGCCAAAGCCTCGGGCCCGGGCTTCGTCCCCGGGAGAGCGCGGGCGGCCCACGCGGTAGCCGCCACGGTCACGGCGGCGGCGAGCAGGCACGTCGCCAGGAACGGCAGGACCGCGCTGGACGCCGCTCCGACGAGCGGCCCGACCGTGTAGCCGAGGGCGAAGATCACCGTCAGCGCCGCCGAGCTGAGCCCGTAGCGGCCGACCATGCCCGCCTCGTCCACGGCCTCGACCATCAGGGGCCCGGAGGGCGCGATCATCGCCGCCATCCCTGCGCCGACCACCGAGAAGGCCACGGTCACCAGGCCGACCGGGCCGACCGCGATGAACGGCATCCCGACCGCCATCAGGGCGCCGCCGACGATGATCGGCGTCCGCCGGCCGCGCCGGTCCGACCAGCGCCCGGCGATGGGGACCAGCAGGAGGTACGCCGCCAGGCCGATCGCGAAGACGATCCCCACCCCCAGCGACGACAGGTCCAGGCGCTCCGAGAGGTCGAGCGGCAGCAGGGGCTCGACGAGTGCGAGCACCCCCGCGGCCGCCGCCAGCGTGACGGCCGCCACACGCGCCGCCGGGACCCCCCAGAGGCGGCGCAGGTCCGGCAAGAGCCTCGACGGCGCCGCCGCCTCCGCGCGGCGCGTCTCGGGCACCAGGAGCGCCGGGATCAGGGCGAGCACCGGGAGCGCCGTGGCGATATAGAAGGTCTCGTCCAGGCCGACGGCCTCGATGAGCACTCCGGCGAAGAGCGGGCCCACCAGGCCCATCACCCCTCCGCCGGTCTCGGCCAGCCCCATCCGGAACCCGAGCTCCTCCTGGGGGTAGACGTCGGAGATGGCCGCGAGGGCCGCGGTCCAGACCAGCCCCGCCGCCAGCCCCTGCACCAGGCGCGCCAGCGCGATGAGGGGCACGCCGTTGGCGAGGGCGAAGGCCAGCGTCGCCGCGGCGAGCGTCAGCGCCGCCAGGATCATCACCGGGCGCCGGCCGAAGCGGTCGACCAGGCCCGCCGCCCAGACCGCCGTGACGAGCTGGCCCACCGGGAAGGCGGCGAAGATCAGCGAGCCGACCGCGTCGGAGAAGCCGTAGCGGTCCTGGTACTCCGGCAGCGCCGGGACGACCATCGTGAAGAGGATCGTGTCGACCGCGATCAGCGCGGTCGCGGTCCAGAACACGAGCGCCCGCCGCTGAACCGCGCGGTCCTCGCTCATCCGCGGCATGCTAGTGCCGCCCCCACACCCGCGGGTACGGTTGCCGCGGTCGCCGAGGGGAGGGCCGATGTTCACCAGGAGCGTGCGGATCGTCGTCTCGCGACCCCGGGAGGAGGTCTTCGCCTACGTCGCCGACGCGCGCAACCGGCCGCAGTGGGACGACAGCGTGGAGCGCGAGGAGCTGACCTCGCCCGAGCCGATCGGCGTCGGCAGCACCGTCCGCACGACGCTGCGCTCGATGGGGCGGCGGCTCGTCTACACCTGGGAGGTGACCGAGCACGCGCCGCCCGAGCGGATGACGATCGAGAGCACCTCCGGACCCTTCCCGACGACGCTCGCCTACCGGCTGGCCGAGCGCGATGGCGGCACGGCCGTGGACTTCTCGGTCACCGGCCGGCCGAGCGGGGCCATGCGCCTGGCCCAGCCGCTCATCGCGCGCGGCATCCAGAAGAACCTCGACCGGGGCTTCGCCCGGCTGAGGCGGGTCCTGGAGGCGCCCGCCACCTGAGCGCGGGCGGGACGACGAAGGGGGCCCGTCGGGCCCCCTTCGGGTGCTGCCGTGGTCGGCCGGGGCCGACGTTCCTACATGTCCATCCCCATGCCGCCCATGCCGCCCATGCCGCCCGGGCCGGCGTTCTCCTCGGGCTTGTCGGCCACCACCGCCTCGGTGGTGATGATGTTCTTGGCGATCGAGGAGGCGTTCTGGAGGGCCGAGCGGGTGACCATGGCCGGGTCGATGATGCCGGCCTTGACCAGGTCGACGTACTGGCCGGTCTCCAC
>DATAGF010000028.1:0-12473 GCA_036257075.1 Miltoncostaeaceae bacterium | reverse complement strand
CGCGCGCGCCGGGCGGCGGCGACCGTGGCCGAGTCGTGGCCCGTGAAGAAGGCTGCATCGCACCGGGCCAGCTCGTCCCAGGGCAGGGGGTCGTCGATGCGGGCGGAGGTCGGCCGGCCGATGATCAGGATCGCCCGGTCGCCGGTCGAGTCGACCGCGCTCACGCCGCGCGTCTGGGGGGCGGGGTGGACCGTCGCCAGCATCGTCACCCCGATCTCCTCGAGTCGCTGCGCGCTCGCGCGCCCCAGCTCGTCGTCGCCGAGGGCCGTGTAGAAGAGCGTCTCCGCGTTCAGCTTCGCGGCCTGGGCCGCGCTCACGCCACCGCCGCCGGCGGGCTCGTCGAAGGGGTCGCCCAGGTAGCGGATCTCGCCCGGCTGCGGCATCAGGCCGGTGCCGTGGGTGATCCACTCGATGTGCCCGACCACGGCGACCCGGGCCGGCTCGCTCATCGCGGACGGATCTCCGCGGGCGCGCCGTGCGCCTGGAGGGCGGCCGCCAGGGCGACCGAGCCGTCCTCACGCTGGCCGTTCTCGAGCAGGGCGATGATGGTCCGCCCGACGGCGACGGCCGTCCCGTTGAGCGTGTGGACGGGCACGGTCCCCGACTCGCCGCGCACCCGGGTCCGCAGCCGGCGCGCCTGGTAGTCGGTGCAATTGGAGCACGAGGTGACCTCGCGGTAGGCCCCCTGGCCGGGCAGCCACGCCTCGCAGTCGAACTTGCGCGCCGCCGACGCGCCGAGGTCGCCGACGGCGATGTCCACCACCCGGTACGGGATCTCGAGCGCCTGGAGGATCTCCTCCTGGAGGCCGAGGATCCGCTCGTGCTCGGCCCGCGACTCCTCCGGAATGACGAACGAGAACATCTCGACCTTGTCGAACTGGTGCACCCGGAAGATACCGCGGGTGTCCCGGCCGGCGGCGCCGGCCTCGCGCCGGAAGCAGGTCGAGACGCCCCCGTAGCGCAGCGGGAGATCGCCCGGCTCGAGGATCTGGTCGCCGTGCAGCCCGGCCAGGGGCACCTCGGAGGTGCCGACCAGATAGAGGTCGTCGTCGGCCGTGGCGTAGATGGAGGAGCGGTCGGTCGGGAAGAAGCCGGTCCCCCACATGGCCTCCTCGCGCACCAGCACCGGCGGGACGACCGCCGTGAAGCCGGCGGCCTCGATCCGCTCCAGCGCGAGCGAGACGAGCGCCATCTGGACCCGCACCAGCGGGCCGAGCAGGTACGCGAAGCGGCTCCCCGACACGCGCGCCGCGGCCTCGAGGTCGAGCGCGCCGGCGGCCCCGGCGAGCTCGACGTGGTCGCGGGGGGCGAAGCCGAGGTCCGGCGGGTCGCCGACCCGGCGCAGCTCGACCGAGTCCTCCTCGCCGCCGTCGGGGGCGGCAGCGTCGGCGAGGTTGGGCATGGACGCCAGCAGGGCGTCCCGCTCGGCCTCGGCCTCGCGCAGCTGCTCCTCGAGCTCGGCCAGCTCGTCGCCGAGGCGGCGCGCCTCGGCCTCCTCGGCGGCGCTGGGGCGGCCCTCGCGGCGCGCCTGGCCGACGGCCTTGCTGATGCGGGCCCGCTCGGCCCGGGCCGTCTCGACGCGGGCGCGGAGCGCGCGGGCGCGCTCGTCCAGCTCGAGGAGGGCGGGAACCATGTCGCCCGCGCCGCGCCGCCCCAGGTTGGCGGCCACGCGCTCGGGCTCGGCCCGGATCAGCCTCAGGTCGAGCAGGGAGCCCCCGTCTAGGCCGAGGCGGCGTCCGGCCCGCGCTCGAGCGCGGCGGCGACCGCCTCGAGGTCGTCCCCGAACACGAAGGCGCGGCGCAGGCCGGTGATCTCGAACACGCGCCGCAGGCGGCGGTGCGGGCAGATGAGCCCGAGCTGCCCCTGGCCAGCGCGGGCGCGGTTGAGCAGGCTCACGAGCGCCCCGAGGCCGGAGGAGTCGAGCAGGGTCACGTCGGTCAGGTCGATCACCAGCTGCGACGAGGCCGGGTCGAGCGTCTCGAGATCCTGGCGGAAGCTGCCGACCGTATAGATGTCGAGCTCGCCGCCGAGGGTGACCAGCGTCAGCCCGTCGCGCGCCTCGGTCGTGACGTCCAGGCTCATGCGAGGGATGCTACCCGCCGCCCCGCGGCGGCGCAGGCGGGGCGCCTACTGGATGCTCAGGACGTAGGCGACCACGTTGTCGAGGTCGGTGCCGCTGACCAGGCCCGCCGGCATGGCCCCGCCGCCGTTGACGACCTGGTTCTCGATGGTCGTCGCGTCCAGCCCCATCCCGGCGAGCTGCGGCCCGATGCCGCCAGCATCGTTGCCATTGTTGAGGTGACACGACGTGCAGGTGCTGCTGAACACGGCCATGCCGGCGGCGGCGTCTCCGGACGCCTTGCCGCCCCCGCCGCCCCCGCCCCCGGCGCCTCCGCCGCCCTCCTCGGCGGGCGCGGTCGCGCCGCCCTCCGCGGCCGGCGCCGTGACGGTCTTGCCCTCGGAGTCGGTCTGCGCGGCGGTGTTCGGCACCGTTGGAGCGGTGGCCGGGGTCTGGGCGGCCTCCTCGCTGCTGTCGACGCAGCCGGAGGCGACGCCGAGCGCGGCGACGACCGCCACCAGCGAGAGAGCCGCCCACAGCCTGCGCACGATCGCTACCCCCGGTCGATGGTCCGAACCGGCGAGAGCATATGGGGCGGGAGGCGAAAAACAACGCGACGAGGAGCCTGGTTCCGCAGGGCCGACCCGCCCTCGACGTGGCCCGCCGGGAGGGGCCGCGCTACCCTGGTCCGGTCCGCGGGAGCCTGGGCGGAGGTGTCGGTGGCGAGCAGGGTGGAGGCCGGGGCGCTTGGGGGGATCGACCCGACGCGCTGGCTCAGCAAGCTCGCCTCGGTGGCCGCGGCCGAGCTGCCGGCGGCGCTCGACGAGATCGCCGAGCGGGTGCACGAGGTCTTCCCGGTCGACGTCGTCGAGGTACTCGTCGTCGACGAGACGGACCCCGAGGACATCACGCGCGGCTACTGCGTCGGGCCCTCGGCGGCCGCCCAGGCGCTGGCGCCGCTGCTGACCCCCGACGGCCTCGATCCGATCGGCCTGGGCGACGCGGCGCTCGAGGCCGACGGGCCGATCGTGTGGCCGCGCATCGTCTCCGAGCCCAGCGAGATCGAGCGCCTGGCGCGCCTCGCCGACCAGGGCGGGCCGGCCGGGGCGCTGCACCGCCTCATGCTCGACGCCGGCGGCGTCGCGGTGCCGCTCGGCACGCCCTACCAGCCCGGCCTCGGGGCGGTGGCGCTGGTGAGCCTGACGCGCGAGAGCCCCGTGACGGCAGGGCGCGTGGAGGACCTGCTCGCGCTGGCGCCCCAGATCGCCCTGACGGCCCGGAACCACCAGCTCGCGGCGCGCACCCGCCGCACCCGCCAGACGCTCGAGGGCGTCATCTCCTCCAGCCGCATGGGGGTGCTCGTCAGCGACCTGCGAGGGCGCCTGTCGCTCGCCAACCACGCCGCCGGCGAGATCCTCGGCATCGACCTGGAGCCCCTGGTGGGCCGGCCGATGCACGAGCTGATCTCGGAGCGGATCAAGTGGCGCTTCACCAACCCCGACGAGTACGCCGCGCGGCTGCTCGCCATCCACGACGACCCCTCGCGCGAGGCGGTCGACGACGCCGAGACCGTGGACGGGCGGGCGATCGAGCATTCCTCGGCGCCCGTCCGCGACCTCTTGGGGTCGCTGGTGGGCCGGGTCGACATCCTGACCGACGTGACGCCCGCCCGGAGCGCGCTCGCGGAGGCCCGCCGCCTCGCGGCCGAGCGCGCCGAGCTGCTGGAGCGGGAGGAGCGGCGGGCGCAGGAGGAGGTCGCCCTCTCGCGCGCCGCCCACATGATGGCCTCGGCCCTCACGCCCTCGGACATCCACGACCACCTCCTCGACCAGGTCCACCGCCTCGCGCCCGCCTGCGACAAGAGCGCGGTGCTCGCCGTCGACCGCCGCGGCCTGGCGGCGCCGGTCGCGGTGCGGGGCTTCTCCGACGAGACGGTCAAGCGCATGGTCTTCAAGGTCGGCGAAGGCGTGGTCGGCGGAGCGCTGGCCGCCCGGCGCCCGTTCGTGTGCAACGACGCCGAGGCCGAGCAGCGCGTCTCCATCCGGATCACCCGGGCGGAGGGCATCAAGTCCTTCATGCACGTCCCCCTGGTGCTCGGCGACCGGGTCTACGGCCTGGTGAGCGTCAACAGCTCCCAGGTGCGGGCCTTCGGCGAGCGCGACCTCCGCGTGGTCGGCGAGCTCGCCCGGCACGCCGCCAGCGCCCTCCAGAACGCGCTCCAGTTCGAGCAGGAGCGGCACATCGCCGAGACCCTGCAGCAGGCGCTGATCGCCGAGGAGCTGCCGGTCCAGGACGGCCTGGAGCTCGCCGCCCTCTACCAGGCCGCCGCCGGCTCCGAGGTGGGGGGCGACTTCTACAGCGCCTGGCGGATCGACGACGGACGCCTGGCGCTGCTGGTGGGCGACGTCTCCGGCAAGGGGGTCGAGGCGGCGGGGATGACTGCCATGGTGCGCTATATGGCCGAGGCGCTCAGCCAGCACGGCGGCGAGCCCGCCCCGATCGTCACCGAGCTCAACGCGCTGCTGAACGCGCGCCTGCCCGACGGCAGCCTCGTGACCCTCGTCTTGGCGATGATCGACACCGCGTCCGGCACGCTGCGGTGGTGCAGCGCCGGTCACCCGCCGCCCATCCTCATCGACGCCGCCGGCAACCAGAGGACGCTCGAGGACCCCGGTCCGCCCTGCGGCGCCTTCGCCGGCGCGACCTTCACTGGCAACCAGGAGCCCTTCCGCGAGGGCGACGTCCTGCTGCTCTACACCGACGGCATCATCGAGGCCCGGCGCCAGGGGCGCGAGTTCGGCGAGGAGGGCCTGCGGGATGCCCTGCGCGACGCCGCCGGCGAGGCCCCCGCACAGCTCGTCCGCTCGCTCTACGCCGGCGCGCGCACCTGGTCGGGGGGCCGGCTCACCGACGACGTCGCCATCGCGGTCGCCCGGAGGACGCCCACCCCCTGACCGGATTGCCGGCCGTCCGGCGCCGGACGTAGCCTCGCCCCGTGCCCGACGCGACCGATTCCGGCGGGACCACGGCGGATCGCGACGAGCTGCAGATCGCGCTCGTCCTCAACGGCGGGGTCAGCCTCGCCGTGTGGATGAGCGGCGCGGTCTATGAGCTCGACCGGCTGCGCCGCGCCGGTCGGGGCGTCGCCGGCGCGGGCGACGCGCCCGGCGCGGTCCTCGACCGGGTCGTGGGCGCGGCGCTCGATCTGAGCCAGCAGCGGGTCGCCATCGACCTCATCGCCGGCACGAGCGCGGGCGGCATCAACGGGGCGCTGCTCGGCGCCGCCATCGCGAACGGCGAGGCCCTGACCCGCGACGACCTCCTCTCCACGTGGTTGCGCCTCGGCGACCTCGACCGCCTCCTTCGGCCGACCAACGAGACGGATCCGCCGTCCCTGCTCGAGGGCGACGGGGGGCTCTACCCCGGGCTCCACGAGGTCATCGCGAAGCTGCTGCGCGACGAGGCGCCGGCGACCGGATCCGGGACGGAGGTCTCGCTGCTGCTGACCGGGACGGACCTCGACGGCCTGCCCCTCGAGGTGCGCGCGGGGGGCCCGCTATACCGCGAGCACCGCATGCTGTTCAGGTTCGCGCACCCACCGCGACCCGAATGGGCTCCCCTCGCTCCCGCCGCCGAGGCGCCGGCCGAGGCGATCGCGCTCCACCTCGCCCGCGCCGGCAGGTCGAGCGCGTCGTTCCCGGCGGCCTTCGAGGGCAGCAGCGTGGAGTCGGCGCCGTGGATCCGGGGCGCGGGGGATCTCCCCCTTCCGCCGGACGGCCCGCGATGGCGCCAGATGATGGACGGCGGCGTGCTCGACAACTCCCCGTTCGATCCGCTCCTCGGCGAGATCGACCGGAGCCCGACCGGGGCGGAGCTCGAGCGCACCGTGATCTACGTCACCCCATACGACGACTCCCCGCCGCCCGAAGGCGAGGACGCGGCCGACGCGCCCGGCGAGCCGGCGGGCGTGCTCGACACCGTCGGCTGGACGGGGGCGCTCAGGGGCGAGCTCGCGGGCGTCACCAACTACGTCAGGTTCTCCGAGCAGACGCGCCGGTACCGCGCGTCGCGGCGCACCGACGTGACCCGCGACCTGATCGCCGGCGCGACCCTCCCGGAACTCGTCGCGATGGCCGAGAGCGCCCTGCCGGCCTACGCCAACGCCCGCTGGCGGTCGGCCGTCGGCGCGCTCGAGCCGGACGGCCCCACGCCGCCGCGCCGCCCCTGCAGGTGGCTGCCGGCCTCGTTCGAGGGATCGGCCTCACCGTGGTCCTGGGGGACGGCGCCCGTCCGCCGGATCGCGGCGCACGCCGCGCGTTGCCTCGCGGACGCCCGGGCGGCGATCCCGCTGGACGGCGACGGGGGCGACGCCCTGCGGCGGACGCTCATGGAGCGTGAGCGCGCCGTCCGCGCGGCCCTCGAGGAGCTGAGCGAGGCCGAGCGCGTCCGGGTCGCCGACTCCCAGGCGCGGGCCGGCGACCGCCTCGAGGCGCTCGACGCCTCGTGGACGGACGAGCAGCGGGCGATCCGCGCCGCCGTCACAGGCGGCGTCGCCGCCGAGCTCGCCCAGGCCGCCGCGGCGATCGCCGGCGACGCCGCGCTCGGCCCGGCCGCCCGGGCGGAGGTCATCCGCAGGCTCGGCCTCCCCGACAGCACCTCGGCCGCCGACATCTGCCGCGCGCTCCTCGCCGCGGAGGTCGTGGTCGAGACGGGCGACCGGGGCACGTCCGCCGGGGCGGAGCTCGGCCCCGAGCTGACGCTCGTGACCCTGCGCGGCGGGTCCGGCGGCGGGCAGCGGCAGCTGCAGGTGACCCACGCGCTCGGCCCCGAGCCGGTCCGGACCAAGACCAAGCTGCTCGGCATGTCGCTGGGCCACTTCGGCGGGTTCCTCTTCCGCTCCTGGCGCGCGAACGACTGGATGTTCGGCCGCCTCGACGCCGCCGACACGATCGCGCGCCTGATCCTCTCGGACGACCGGCTGAGGCAGGTCGGGGCGACCATGGAGGCGCAGGAGCGAGAGGCCGCCGCGACGCGCCTCGCGGAGGCCCTCGCCCGGGGGCTCCCCCCGGGCGACACGGAGATCGGGGCGCTCCGGGCGGCCCTCGGGACGCCTGACGGGGAGCCGATCTGCGAACGGGTCCGGTACGTGACGCGACGGGCCCTGGAGCCGCGGCCGGACGAGGAGGCCGATCGGTGCCGGGCCGCCCTGAGGGCCGCCGTGACCTGGCGGATGCAGGCCGAGGTCCTCCGCGAGGAGCTGCCCACCGTGAGGCGCACGGTCGCCGAGGACCGCAGCCTGGGCGCCCGCCTGCCCCCGGGCGCCGCCGGCGCGGAGCCCGTGGACGGCGCGGACGAGGATCCGCTGCCGATCGGCGCCGCGCTCGAGGGCTTTCAGCACTACACGTTGCCGCTCGCGGATCGGATCCGCGGGCAATGGCTCACCGCGCCCATGGTCTCCCTCGTGGCCCGGGCGCTCTTCGTGAGCCGGGCCGCGCTCGGCCGACCCGCCAGGCGCGGCACGCCGCCGAGCCCGCTGGGCGGTTTGAGCCTGCCCCTCCGGCTGCTGCTCCGGGTCGTGCGGGGCTGGTCGTCGGTCCCGCTCTGGGTCGCCACCGGGGCCCGGAAGGCGCTCTTCCCGGCCATCGCGCGGTCGTTCCTCCCGATGATCCTGATCGCCTACCTCCTTGCTCAGCCGGCGCCCGACTGGACGACGACCCTCGGGATCCTGGTCGCCATCGTCCTCGGCGTCCCGTGGCTCGTCCAGCTCGGGCTCTCCCTCGCCTCCGCGCAGGAACGCCGGCTCGAGCGCTCGCTGCGGGCGCTGGTCCCCGTGGCGGCGGCGGCCCTGGGGGCCGCGACGGGGGTTTGGGCCCGCACGGACGACAACCTCGACCAGCCCGCCGCCGGATGGATCGTCCTGGCGACCTGGCTCGTCGGCGCGCACCTCGTCGGCCGGATCGAGCAGCGCGATGGGATCGACCCGGCCCCGCGCGCCGCCGCCGTCAGCGGGCGGTGAGCCCGAGGACGAGCTGCGCCGTCTCGAGCGGTACGTCGAGCTGGGGGCAGTGCCCGACCCCGTCGAGCTCGACCCAGTCCGCGTGGGGGAGCCAGTCCTCGCGGAAGCGCGCCGCGGCGGACGGCCACGGCAGGACCCGGTCCTCCATCCCCCACACGACCCGCACGGGGCAGTCGATGGCCCCGGCGTCGAGGCGGTAGCCCTCGCGCAGGGCGAGCTCGATCATCCGGGCGACGTCGCAGCGCGCGGCGCCGAGCACCTGGTGGGCGACGAGCTCGGCGGGGATGTGGTCCGAGCGCTCGGCGATGAGGCTCGTGGCGCGACGGCGCCCCTCCGCGGTGGCCGCGATCGCCCCGGCGTGCGGCGCCGCGGCGACCGCCCCCTCGTGCAGGGTCGCGAAGGAGCCGACCGTCTCCCGCCAGGAGGCGTCGGCCGTCGCCCATCCCCCGGCCGGCGCGAGCGCCACGACCGACTCGGCCCGGCCGCGGGCCGCGAGCTGGAGGGCGACGAAGCCGCCGAGCGAGTTGCCGATGAGGTGCGCCCTGCCGATGCCGGCCTCGTCCATCGCGCGCTCGACGGCGTCAGGCATGAGCCCGGGACCGGGCTGGGGCGGCAGTGGCGGCCCGCCCGCGTGGCCCGGCAGCGTGGGCGCGAGCACGTCGTGGTGGCGCTCGAGCGCCGGCAGGACCAGCTTCCAGGTCCGCCAGGTGTCGGTGAACCCGTGCAGGCAGACCAGCGGCGGGCCCGATCCGCCGTGGTGCGCCGGGGTGAAGGCGGCGATCACGGCGCGGCGTCAGAGCCGGGCCGCGAGGGCCTCCACCAGGAAGCGCGTGTGGGCCTGGATCGTCGCGGCCTGCCCGATGCGGTTGACCACCTCGGGGCTGGCGATCGCGTCCGGCCCGCCGCGGTCGAGCTCGGCCTGCTTGGCGCGCCGGTCCATGGCGAAGATCGTGTCGGCGAGCCGGTCCTGGTGGCCGGCCATCCACTCCAGGACCGCCGGCGCCGCCGGGGCGGCCGGGGCGCGCGCCTCGTCGAGGGCAGCGAGGAAGACGCGGGTCCAGGCGGCCAGCCGCACGCGACGGTCGAGCAGCCCTGGCATGGCCGGGTCCTCTCCCGAGCCCTGGCCGAACTGGAGCTCGGCCTCGAAGGCGTCCGCCTCGCCGACGCGGCGCATCTCCTCGTCCACCCGGTCCTCGCGCTCGGCCAGCAGGCCGGGCAGGTCGCGGGCGAAGCCCTCGAGCGCGGGCGCGGCGGCAGGGGCTGCCGTGGCCGCGAGCGCATCGGCCACCAGGCGCAGGTGGGCGCGCACCGCCGGGTCGCCGGCGGGGCCCAGGTCCTCGGCGCCCCGGGCCTCCTCGTCCAGCAGCCGGCGCAGGCGGGCCGGGTTGGCCTGCATCCAGCCCAGCATCCCCTGCGCGGCCGGGTGGGTCGCGCGCGTCGTCATCAGGACGTCCCTCGGGGCCTACGTGATCGTGTACTCGGGGCCGCTGCCGCCCTCGGGCGGCGTCAGGCGCCCGCCCTTGGCGGTGATGGCCCCGCACTGCACGCAGTTCGACGGGCTCAGGTGGACCGTGACCGTGCCGTTCTGCGGCTCGTCGGCGATCTCGTAGACCTTCGCCGGGCACATCCACTCCCACGCCGTGGCCAGCTCGACCGGGACGTGGGTCTGCACGCGGATGTGGCTCGGCTGGTCGTCGCGGGTCTGGTTGCCGCTGGCGAAGACGCTGCCGAGCTTGTCGAAGACGTACTGCCCGTCGGGCTTCGGATACCGGGAGCTCGCCGAGCCCACGAAGATGGGCTCGGCGACGTCCGGCTTGAAGCGCACCCGCTTGCGCGGCGCGTGGCCGAACGAGGCCGTCTGCATCCCGTGGATCATCCCGCCGTAGATGAAGCCCTTCTGGAATGCCGGCCGGATGTCGCGGACCTTCCAGAGGTCGCTCCAGATCGACGACCCCCGGATGCGGGTGGTGTAGCCCCAGAGCCCGGCGGGCGTCGTGGCCTTGCCGGCCTTGAGCGCCTCGTAGATCGCCTCGGCGGCCAGCGTGCCCGAGTGGATCGCCTGGTGGACGCCCTTGAGGGCCATCATGTCCACGAAGCCGGCGCTGTCCCCGACGAGCACGGCGCCCGGGACGTGCATCCGGCTCGGCAGGCCGTAGAAACCGCCGCCGGGGATCGTCTTCGCGCCCCAGGCCAGCCGCTCCCCCCCTTCGATCAGCCCGTGGATGAAGGGGTGGGTCTTGAACCGCTGGAGCAGGTCGTGGCCCGAGATGGTGGCGTCCGCGTAGTCGAGCCCCACGACGAAGCCCATGGAGATCATGTCGTCGCCCATGGGGTAGAGCCACGAGCCGCCGTACTCGCGGTACTTGGTCGCCAGCCGCAGCGGCCAGCCCAGGGTGTGGATGACCTTGCCCAGCGGCCTGGGGACCCGCCAGACCTCCTTGACCCCGAGCTCCCAGATCTGGGTGGAGTCGCGGTCGAGGTCGAAGTGGTGGCGGACGATGCCCGAGAGGTGCCCGGGCGTACCCTCGGCGAGCACGGTGACCTGGGCCTGCACCTCCGCGCCCGGCTCGAAGGTCGTCAGCTCCTCGCCGTTGCGCCCGCGCCCCTTGTCGCCGGTCACGACGCCCATCACCCGGCCCTCGTGCAGCAGGAGCTTCTGGCAGTCGGTCTCGGGGAGCATGTAGGCGCCCAGCTCCTCGGCCTGGTCGCTCATCCAGCGCGCGAGCTGGCTCACCGAGAAGACCCAGTTGCCGTGGTTCTTCATCTGCGGCGGCGTGGGGATGCGCACCTTCGACTTGGGCCGCATGAAGTAGACCGACTCGCCGGTGACCTCGCCGTAGCGCGGGAAGTCGTCGTCGGCGAGGTCGGGGAAGAGCGCCTTGAGCGGCCCGGGGCGCACGACCGCCCCCGACAGCAGGTGCGAGCCGGGGGCCTTGCCCTTCTCGGCCACGGCGATCGGCACCTCGCCGAGCTGCTCGGTGAGCTCGGGGTCCTCGGCGAGAAGCTGACCGAGCCGCACGGCGGTCGCCAGGCCGGCCGGGCCGGCGCCGACGATCAGCACGCCGACGTCGATGCGCTCGTCCTCCGCCGCCGACGGGACGGCGATGAACTCGGACGACTTGAAGGGGGGCGGGTACTCGGCCGGGACCGTGGTCATGCTGGCTCACTCGCTCGTCGTCGGGACGGATCCTCCGCGATCCTACCGGCGCGGGGCGGGGCCGTTCGACCCTCTGTCTAGAGGGAGATGGCGTCCTTCTGGCCGCTGACCTCGGAGATGAGCTCGCCGACGACGCTCTTGGCGTCGCCGAAGACCATCTGGGTCTTCTCGTTGAAGAAGAGCTCGTTCTCGATGCCGGCGAAGCCGGCCCGCATGCTCCGCTTGACCACGAAGATCGAGGCGGCCTTGTCGACCTCGAGGATCGGCATGCCGTAGATCGGGCTGCCGGTGTCGTGGCGGGCCGCCGGGTTGACGACGTCGTTGGCGCCGAGCACCAGCACCACGTCGGTCTGGGGGAAGTCGCCGTTGATCTCGTCCATGTCGAGCAGCTGCTCGTAGGGGACGTTGGCCTCGGCCAGCAGCACGTTCATGTGGCCCGGCATGCGGCCGGCGACCGGGTGGATGGCGAAGCGCACCTCCACCCCCTCCGTCTCGAGGGCGTCGGCCAGCTCGCGCACCTTGTGCTGGGCCTGGGCCACGGCCATGCCGTAGCCGGGGACGATCACCACCGAGCGGGCCATCTTCATCAGCTCGGCGGCCTCGTCGACCGTGGCGGTGCGGTGCGTGCCGAGCTCGCTCGCGTCGCCGGTGCCCACGGCGTCCACCGCCCCGAAGGCCCCGAAGAGGACGTTCCGGAAGGAGCGGTTCATCGCCCGGCACATGATGATCGCCAGGATGATCCCCGACGCCCCGTCGAGCGCCCCGGCGACGATCAGGAGCTTGTTCTCCAGCACGATGCCGAGGGCCGCGGCCGAGAGACCGGCGTAGCCGTTGAGCAGGGCGATGACCGTCGGCATGTCGGCGCCGCCGATCGGGACGATCAGGAGCACGCCGAAGGCCAGGCTCAGCACGGCGATGATCGGGACGATCCAGGTCTGGCCCGGGTCGATCACCAGAACCACCACCAGCGCGAGGGCGGCCCCGAGCACGGCGAAGTTCACCGCGTTCTGGCCCCGGTAGACGATGGGCCTTTGAGGCAGCCACTCCTGCAGCTTGCCCGCGGCCATCAGGCTCCCCGTGAAGACGAGAAAGCCGAGCCCGATCTCGACGCCGAGCACGGCGGTCGTGAACTCGTTGAGCTCGTGGCGCACCAGGTAGTAGTGGGCGGTCCCCACCAGGGCCGCCGCCAGGCCGCCGAAGGCGTGCGAGAGCGCGATCCGCTGCGGCATGGCGGTCATCGG